>JAGTUY010000239.1 GCA_018224455.1 Desulfosarcina sp. | reverse complement strand
TTTTCACAACGCTTTGTGGAGCAATTGCAAATTTAAGAAGGATGGCTTCGTGCACAATGTCAGCCGGTCGGCCGGGGCGAAGGGCAGACCACGAAGCTGCTCCTCGGCTGCTGCGGTTGCGGTGGTTCCTTTTGCCCACTCGGTATCTGATGCGATGGCCAGCAGTGCATCCAGGCGCTTGTCGATGGCTGGAGTGGACGTGCGCACCGTCAGATGCAGGCCTCCAGCCGGGTGTCTTTTCAATATGCACCCGCCGGAAAATCGTTGGCCTGCGTGGTCGTCCCGGGCAACCCGGATGGCGGTGACGCCGCGTTGATCGAACGGGTGGGGGCCCAGTTGGTCGACTGGTTCGGCCGGCAAGCCGGCAACTGGGATCACCTGCAAACCTTTCGGATATCCCATGCCCTGCCCGACCAGTCGCCGCCCACACGAAACCCAACCTGCCCGGACCCGTGGGTCCGGCCGGGGGTCTTTGTCTGCGGTGAACACGGCAGTCTGCCGGGCATCCAGTGGGCGATGGTCTCCAGGCGGTTGGCTGCTGAGGCCGTGCTGACCCATCTGAGTGATTTTCTCATTTGACGAATGATGGTGCCGGCTGGCAATTGACTTCTCCATTTCGATGATCATCGTAACTGGGGTTGCCTGGTCAACCCGATCCACGCAACCATCACCGGCTCGTCCCTCTGCAGAAGGAGTGGCGAACGGGAAGGAGGAGTTCAGTCACAATGAATGCTCCGGCATCAAAACCGCCATCCCATGCAGGGCCTTTATCTATTCTTGCCCGCCGCTTGACCCGCATCTACACGGTCGGTTCGGTGCAGGTGACCGGTATCGACGGGATCGATCTCGCCGTTGCCCCCGGTCAGTTGGTGGTGCTCAAGGGCGACAGCGGTTCGGGGAAAAGCACCCTGTTGTCTTTGCTGGCCGGTCTGGACCGGCTCTCAGCCGGACGGCTGACCGTAGCCGGCCATGACCTGAACGACTGTGAAGAAGCCGAGCTGACCGACTTTCGACGCAATACCGTCGGCATGATCTTTCAGGCGTTCAATTTGCTGCCGACCTTGACCGTGCTGGAAAACGTCTGTCTGCCTGCACTCCTGGCCGGCCGGGCCTACCCTGCCGTGCGGTCCAAGGCAGGGGAACTGCTCGACTGGCTTGGCCTGGGCGACCGCCTCAACCACCAGCCGCGTCAGCTCTCCGGTGGAGAAATGCAGCGCAGCGCCATTGCCCGGGCGCTGATCAATGATCCGGCCATCGTTCTGGCCGACGAGCCCACGGGCAACCTGGACTCCCGCAATGCCCGCAAGGTCATGGCCCTGCTGGCCGACCTGAATCGCCGGTTTGACCGGACCGTTGTGATTGCCACCCACAGCGACCTGGCCGATGGATACGCCACCATGGTGCTCAGGCTGCAAGACGGCCGCGTGGCCCCATGAAGGGCGCCATGGCGACGGTTGCGGGAGGCCTGCGCCTGTTTGGCTGGTTTACCCTGCGCCACCTGCGCGGCCACATGGGGCGGACCCTGGCGGTGCTGCTGGGAATTGCCCTGGGTGCGGCGGTTTTCACCAGTGTCCGCCTGGCCGTGCAGGCCACGATGGATTCCTATTCGCGGAGCATGGACCTGATCGCCGGCAGCAGTGACCTGACCCTGTTCCATCCCGGCGGCCGGGTTCCCGATACGCTGGTGACGACGCTGATACGGCACCCGTCAGTCTTTGCGGCGTCGCCGGTCCTCTCCACCTATGTCAGACCGGCCGACCATGAAACCCCCTTTCTGTTGATCGGTTTCGATCCCATCCTGGACCGCGATCTGCGCAGGTGGACCGTCCGATCCCCAGGTGAAGGCGAGCCGGTCGATTGGGCGTCGATGATGACCCAGCCTTTTTCCTTGATGATCGGGGAGAAACTGGGTCAGCAGTTCGGCTGGCGGGAGGGTCAGTCGATCAGGCTGGTTCACTCCCGGCAGACTTCGAATTTCAAGGTGCTGGCGCTGCTGGATCCCGATGGGCTGGCCCTGGTGGAGGGCGGTCGCATCGCCCTGTGCGACATTGCCACCTTCCAGGAATTCACCGGCCAATTCGGTCTGGCGGACCGCATCGATATACGATTGAAGCCCAACGCTGCAGGGGACGCATCGACGGTGTTGCAAGCATTGCTGCCCGCCGGCGTCATCATGCGGTCGCCCTCAGCGCGCAGTGAAAGCGGCTTGGGAATGATCCGGGCCTACCAGCTCAGTCTCACCTTTTTGAGCTTTATTTCCCTGTTCGTGGGCATGTTTCTGGTCTACAGCCTGGTGGCCCTCAATGCCGCCGCCCGTCGGCGCGAGCTGGCGGTGATGCGGGCCACTGGTGCGTCGGGGCGGCTGTTATTTTTCCTGTTTGTGGGTGAAGGGGCCTTTATCGGCCTGTGCGGATGGCTGTTGGCCCTGCCGATCAGCAGCCTGTTGGTCAAAACCCTGCTGGCCGGTGTCAGCCGGACCGTGTCCGTGCTTTTCGTGCGCGTGCAGGTGGATGGGCTTACCCTGGATCCCTGGGAGATTTTGCTCTCCTTCGGCGTCACCCTGGCCGTATCCGTGCTGGCGGCCCTGCAGCCGGCTCGCGAGGCCATGCGCGTACCTCCGCGTGAAGCGCTGGACATCTCCCCCAACGCCCATATCCAGCCGCGACTGATCCGTCGCATGGCCTTGGGGGGCGTCGGCCTGCTGTTGCTGGTCTATCCGATCGCCCGGCTGCCCAGCCCGCCGTCGGTCTCTCTGCCCGGGTACTTGGCGGCGTTGCTGTTGTTTGTGGGCTTCGCGCTATTGGCCCCCCTGATGCTGCAGCAAGTCGGCAGGCTGCTGGCCCCGCGGTTGCTGAGTCTGGGCGGCCAGCCGGCGTTTTTGGCCGCCGGTTACCTCAAACAAAGCGGTGTCCAGACGGCCATTTCCGTGGGCGCACTGATCACGGCGGTGGCCCTGTTTACCGCCCTGGTGATCATGATTCACAGTTTTCGCAGCACCGTGGCCCTGTGGGTGGAGCAAAGCATCGCCGGCGACATCTACGTGCGCCCAAAATTGGCCGAACTGAACCGTTTCCGGGATCCTCTGCCGCCCCGCGTCGTGGCCGCGGTGCAGACCCTGCCGGTGCCTGTGGAACTGGTGCCCATGCATCGTCTGGAATTGCAGGTCAACGGACATCAGCACCTTTTCGAGGCCATGGATTACGACGCTTATGCCCGGCGTAGCCGATTTATCTGGATGGGCGGCAATACCCGGCAAGTCGAAGCCGATCTGATCGCCGGCAAGGGCGTCGCGGTATCCGAGGTTTTCGCCAACAGCACCGGTCTGAAAGCCGGCGACCGTTATCGGGTGCAGATCGGCAGGCATCTGTTCGACGAACCGATCCTGGGAATCTTTCGCGACTACCGCACCCGGGGCGGCGCGGTGTATTATTCGCTGACCCACTACCAACGGCGCTTCGACGATCCAACCTGGAGCGGTGTGCAGGTCAATTTGACCGAACGCGGCCCCGGTCTGGCAGGCGCCGTCGACCGGGTGCGCACCTCGCTTTTGAACTGCTGCGGGGAGACGATCGAGATGATGGAAGGCCCGAGCTTGCGCCAGGCCGTCCTGCGCATATTCGACGAAACCTTTGCCATCACCACCGTTCTGCTGCTGATTGCCCTGGTGGTGGCCGCCCTGGGGATTGCCACCACCCTGGCCGTGCTGGTGCTCCAGCGCCGCCGGCAGCTCAACACCATCCGTGCTGTGGGCGGCAGTGCCGCCCAGCTGCGGCGCATGATTTTCTGGGAAGCGGGCCTGATCGTGATGGTCGGCCAGGCGGCCGGTTTGGCCTGCGGTTTCATCCTGTCGACCCTGCTGATCTTCGTCGTCAACCGGCAATCGTTCGGATGGACCTTTGTCTACCAGGTCGACTGGCCGTCTCTACTGACCGCCGTGCCCCTGATTTTCGCTGCGGCCTTGCTGGCGGCGCTACCGGCGGTCAATTTGGCCCTGAGCAGCTCGCCGGCCATGCTGCTGCGCGGCGGAACACGTTAATGGTGACGGTTTTGTAAAGCGTCCGATGTCTGCGTTAGGCCCTCATCCCTCGTCACTACGGCGTACTTCAAGTACGCCTCGCTCCTCGAGGTTCGCAAGCCTCGATTTTTTATTTCGGCTTTTATTGGGTTGGATAGGAATCAAAAGAATGGGACCACATAGAAAGCTCAGCCTGCTCGTCCGGACTGCATTGTTGATCGCGTTTACCGCCTTTACGGCGATCGCGGCGGACGATGGATTTCTGCAGGTCACCGGCCCCTGCCGGCTCTCCTTTCCCGCTGATCACGGCCCCCACACGGATTACCGCACCGAATGGTGGTATTACACGGGTAATCTGACCGACGGCGACAACCGTCGCTTCGGCTTTCAGCTGACTTTTTTCCGCAGCGGGCTGCGACCGCCCGGTAATCGCAGACAGTGGCCGGATCCGGCCTCGGCCTGGCGCACCGACCAGATCTACCTGGCCCATGCCGCGATCAGCGACATCGGCGGCGGCCGTCATCTCCAGGCCGAACGGATGGCCCGCCCGGTGCTCTCCCTGGCCGGAGCGGAACAGGTGGGCGACATGGCAACCATCCATGTCCATGACTGGCGGGCCGCCATTGCGCCCGAGGCGCATCGCCTGCAGGCCGGGGCCGATACGTTTGCCCTGTCCCTCGACCTGACACCGCTCAAGCCTGTGGTCATGCACGGCGACAGCGCTTACAGCCGCAAGGGAGAGTCGCCCGAGCGTGCCAGCTGCTATTACTCGTTTACCCGCCTGCAGGCCTCGGGCAGCCTAACGGTGGACGGCAACCGCCATGAGGTGCAGGGATCGGCCTGGATGGACCACGAGTTCAGTACGGCCCCCCTTCAGCCGGGGATTGCCGGCTGGGACTGGTTCAGCCTGCAGCTTTCCGACCGGTCCGAGATCATGGTCTTCTTGCTGCGCCATGGGGACGGGACCCTGAATCCGGCTTCCAGCGGTACCTACGTGCTGCCTTCGGGGCAGACGCGGCACCTGTCGCGCGGCGATGTACGCATCGAGCCGCTGTCGCATTGGACCAGCCCCCACAGCGGCGCCCGCTACCCGGTCGAGTGGCGGGTGGCCGTGGTTCCACTGGCCATGGAACTGATCGTAAATGCCAACCTGGACGACCAGGAGATGCGCACCCCGAACAGCACCAATGTGGTTTACTGGGAAGGCAGCGTCCAGGCCAAGGGGACCCGCAACGAAAAGGCGATCGATGGCGTCGGTTATGTGGAGCTGACCGGTTATGCGCGACCGTTCGATGCACCCATGTAAGCTGCGGTTACACGATTAAAAGATTTGATTTTCAGTTGCCGGCGGTCGGTCCCGACCGTTTGGAAAGCCCAGGACAACCAGTTGATGCAACCAGACAGGCGTCCACCCCTTATTACACCCCGGTTTGACAACGCAGGTTCTATGGATTATCTATTGGGAAATCATCAAAACAAACAGGAGGTGAGATGAAAGCAATTATTACCACCATTGCGCTGATTTTCATCAGCGTATCGATGGCCGCCGCTGCCGGCAGCCCGTCCGTCAAACCGTCGGTTTCGAACGCTGCGCAATACTACAACGCTGGCGTTGACTTGATGCTGGCCAAGCAATTTACCGATGCGGAAAAGCAGTTCCGCAAAGCCTTAGAACGCAACGAGCGCTTCGCCGAAGCTCACAACAACCTGGCCTACACCCTGCGAAAACAGGGTCCAGACGACTACGCCGAGGCCCTCGAACACTATAACCGGGCGATTGAATTGAAGCCGAACATGGCTGAACCCTACATGTATCGCGGGGTGCTGCACATCCAGATGGGCAAACCCTTCCTCGCCCAGGAAGATCACAACAAACTCGTCGCCATGAATTCGCCCCTGGCCGCTGAGCTGCAGTACGTGATCGAAAACGGCCGCGAAAAGGAACCGGAACAGTTTTTCGGTGTGACTCGTAAAATGTGAAAGGAGAATACATGGACATCATCGATGCATTGGTCAGTCACCACCAGGAACTCAGAAAACTCTACCAGGCGTCAGAAAGCGACGCGAGCCGTTTCGACGAATTTGTGCGTCACCTCGTGGTTCATCACACCATGGAGGAGAAGTACTTTTACGATTTGCTCCAGAAGGTCGCCGATGCCCGCCGCGATTCCCTTGAAGCGGTCAACGAGCACCATATCATTGAATTGATCATCAAGGATGCCGAAGGATTTCCTAAAGATCACGGAGGCTTTCCCATCAAGGTGGAAGGCCTTGGCGAATACACCTCCCACCACCTGGACGAGGAGGAGGCGGAAATCTTTCCCATGGCGCGAGCCCGTTTCAGCCCCGAGGACCTGATGATCCTGGGAAAGCTGTTCCTCGAGGCCAAACAAAAAATGCTTGCCATTGAACTACCGGAGGTGCCTGCGCAGATCAATCAACGGGCTGCTGGCTCGAAACAGGTTCAGGCCAGCTCCCAAGGGCTTGGCATCGGCAGCTTGAAATAACGACCCCGTCCGATTCATCTAAACATCTATCGAAAATGGAGAAACCATGGATATACTCAAAAGAGAGCTGGCACCGATTCCGCAGCAGGCTTGGGCTGAAATCGATGCGCAAGCGGCAAGAAGCCTGAAAGCCATCCTGTCGGCCAGAAAAGTCATTGACCTGACAGGGCCAATGGGACCGGATTTTCCAGGAGTGCCCGAGGGACGCCTGGAATATCCGGACAACCAGTCGCCAACCGGGCTGTCCTATGGCATTCACAAGGTTCATCACCTGGTGGAGACCCGTATTCCCTTCGAACTGGACATCAAGGAGATGGACAATGCCGTCCGTGGGGCCAAAGACCTCGATTTGGCCAATCTGGAAGCCGCCGCTCTGAAGATCGCCCTGTTTGAGGAGAGTGTGATTTACCATGGACTGCCCCAGGCCAACATCAAAGGGCTCAAACATTGTGCCGATCAGGAATGTCTGACCATCGGATCGACGCCGGAACAATTGCTAGAGGCCATTGCCGAGGGCCTGACTGTTTTCGCCGGCCGCTCCGTCGAGGGACCCTTTTCCTTCGTTGTGGGTCCGAAACTGTGGAGCCGGATGTCCGCCCACCTGCAGGGCTATCCGGTTAAGATGCAGGCTGAGAACATCCTGGGCGGCACGGTGCTGCTCAGCCCCTATCTAACCGGCGATTTCGAGATGGAAGCTTACATGATCTCTCAGCGGGGCGGTGACTTCGAGATTATCCTGGGCAACGATCTGGCGATCGGTTATGACAGCCATACGACCCGCACCGTCGCCCTCTACTTCACGGAATCCTTTACCTTTAGAATCCTCGATGCGGCCGGCGTGATTCATTTTACGGCCCAGGTGTAGGTCAATTGGTTCAAGGCGGAAAACAGACCATCGCCATGGCAGCTTAATCCATAATCCAACCGACAACCCAAGGAGGTTTACTTTGGTCGACAAAGCGGCGCTGTGTGAAAAAATTAAAACCATCTACCCGGACATCGGTGAATGCGGCATCGACATCAAAGTGGATTATGACGATGAAAAGCAGACCACCATTTTATACCTGCGCAGGGGCAACAAGGAAGTCAAACACCACCTGCCGGATGAAGACGCGGAAGCCTGCATGGCGGGCAAGCAGTGCGTTGCCCTGGGTGTGGAGATCGCCCAGCTCAGGGATGAGCGCTACCTGTGATCGTCAAGCGGGTTGCGACGCAAAATAACACAGACCCGTTATAAGCCGATGCGTTTGCAAGCGTGCGCTATCGCGGTTCAACGACGATCATTGTCCGGGCGACGTGCTTTCCGTGCATGGCGCTTCAATTGCGACAGGTCAACATGGTCTAATACCGCGGCGTGGGAAGCGGCAAGGATCACTGGCGGAGCAATACCGTTTTCCTCGGCTTCTTTCCATCGGTCAACACACAGGCACCATCGGTCGCCTGGCTTGAGTCCGGGGAAACCGACCGATGGGATAGGGGTGCTCAAATCGTTGCCCCGACGTTTGGTGAATTCCAAAAAGGCATCGGTCACTTGGGCGCAGACGCCATGCCGGCCAAGGTCGCGATTACCGATAAGGCAGTCACCGTCGCGCAGAAAACCGGTTAATGGATCAAGGCTACATGTTTCAAGCGGTTCACCGAGAACGTTCAATGCTTTATTCGTCTTCACGGCAGGGCTCCTTGTCGATTTAACTGCTTGATTGCTCATAAAGTACGATATTCAATAAAAATTACAACATCCAGAGGCAGGCGCAATGTGAAACGGATGACCGTATGATGATAGGTTGAAGCTATCAACCCATACACTCCGGAAGATTTGTCTGCGCTGGTCGTCTGCGCCGGTTTCGGCGACATCGCGCGTTACCGCGACGCGTCGGGTTTGCAGTGCGCCGAAGACGTGGTCTGCATGAACCAGCGGCTGGTTGTCTCGGCCCGTAAACCGTGAACACCCAACCGGTCAGTTAAATTGAGCTAAATTGAGCGGCAAATGGTCTGGCGAATCAGCTTCTAGCCCCGACGCCTGACGGTCGGTGGTGAAACGGAGTCCGCATAGTTTGGCAAATTACCTGAGAACCATTTTTAACGACTTACCCCAACATCTATCCGAGCGGACGCGGGTGTTGAACGGTCAGCCTGTCGCAGAGAACGGTGCCTTCGTCCTTTATTGGATGCACCACGCCGTCAGGGGCCATGAAAATCCTGCACTCGACACGGCATTGTGGGTCGCCGATCGATTGAAATTACCCGCACTGGTCTACCAGGGTCTGGGCGGGTGCCATCCTTACAACAGCGATCGCCACCACACCTTCATCCTTGAAGGGGCTCAGGATGTTGAAAAAGAACTCACCTGCCGTGGCGTCAGCTATTGTTTTTATCTGGCCGAGGAGCCAGAAGATCCCACGCCGTTGGGGGGATTGATCAACCGGGCGGCGCTAACCCTGACCGAGGAGTTTCCAGCCCCGCCATTCAATCGGTGGACCGAATCTCTTGCGGTGACCGCTTCTTGCCCATTCTGGGCGGTGGATACGGCCTGCATCCTGCCCATGCAACGGCTTGAAAAACCGTTTGCCCGCGCCTTCCAATTTCGAAAAGCCACCTGGGAATCCTATCAACAGCGGATGACCCAAGTGTATAAACCCTCGGCGGTAACAGTCAGACCATTTCGTGGCCCGCTCGGCTTCGATACCCTCGACTTGGCTTCGGCCGACATTGCCAGCTGTTGCGCGAGGTGCCACATCGATCATACGGTCGGACCCGTACCCCACACGCGTGGCGGATCGGAGGCGGGATACAAACGCTGGGAGCAATTCGAACAGCACGGTCTCAGTGACTACGCTGAAACCCGCAACGATGCGGCCATACCGTTTCCCTCCGGCGTCAGCCGGATGTCCGCCTACCTGCATCATGGACACGTGTCACCTTTTCGTATCGTCAGACAGGCGGCTTTATCGACTACCAGGGGTGCAGAAAAATACTTGGATGAAATTCTCATCTGGCGTGAATTGGGGCATCATTTCTGTTTCCACCATGGTTCTCCCGAAACCCTCGATGTTCTCCCGGCCTGGGCACAGGAAGCCCTTGACAACCATCGTCAGGATCCGCGCGAAGCGGTTTACACCTGGGAAGCACTGGCCAGGGCGCAGACCGGCGATCCGCTGTGGGATGCCGCCCAGAAGTCGCTCTTGATTCACGGCGAACTGCACAATAACCTTCGAATGACCTGGGGAAAAGCGCTATTGCAGTGGACCCGGACCCCGCAAGAGGCACTGCAGCGAATGATCGATTTGAATCATCGGTTCGCGCTGGACGGCGGCGACCCCAATTCCTATGCGGGCATATTGTGGTGCCTGGGGCTTTTCGATCGGCCCTTCGCGCCATCCAGGCCGGTCATTGGAACCATAAGGCCCCGTTCGACCCGTTCACACGCCGGGCGGTTGAATATCAAACGGTACACGGACCGGGTGAGCCGGCCGGCCGGTGGAAATCCGCTTCGGGTGGCGGTCATCGGTGCGGGCTTTTCCGGTCTGGTTGCCGCCCGAACATTGACTGATCATGGGCATCGTGTCCGTGTGTTTGAGAAGGCCCGTGAGCCGGGTGGCCGAATGGCAACGCGTCGGTTGGCATCCTTTGCGTTTGATCACGGTGCTCAGTATTTCACGACCCGGGATGAACGATTTAAAAGATGGGTCGACAGCTGGCGGGTAACCGGGGTGGTGCGACGCTGGGAGGGTCGAATTGGCGTTTTGCGGGCCGGCGCGATTTTTAAGGAACACCGGCGACATGATCGCTTGGTTGGCGTTCCCGGAATGAGCACCTTGGCAAGTCACCTGGCTCAAGACCTCGACGTTCGCCTGAACACGCCCATCCGGCATCTTCGCAAGGACGCACA
>JAGTUY010000238.1 GCA_018224455.1 Desulfosarcina sp. | reverse complement strand
CGATCATCTGGGTGTGGACCTCCGCATATCAGTCATTGAGGATGAAATCGATATGATTGCCGCCCTCAAAGCCGGTCAGGGAGATATCATCGCCCCCGGCGTTCCCTTTGGCAGCCAGTCGGCCAGACTGCTTTGGCTGGGGCCGGGTTATCTGGAGGTGGAACAGCAGGTGGTGGGGCATCGCGGCGGTCCGGACATCCAAAACAAGAAAGCGCTCGAGGCATACACGCTCTGGATGACCGGCAGCAGCGCCCGTATCGAATACCTGGAGGAACTGCGCCGCATCTATCCCGGCGTCAACTGGCAGATCCTGACGGCATACAACGCCGAGGATCTGCTCCAGATGGTGTGGAACCGCTCCCTGCCGCTTACGGTCGTGGACTCTAACATCATGTCCATGAACCACCACTATTATCCGGAACTGAGTGTCAAGCTGACCCTGGGCCTTCCCCAGAAACTGACATGGGCCACGGATCCACGCAACCGTCGATTAAGGCAGGCCATCGCCAACTGGTTTGACCGGAAAAAGACCCGGGAGACCATCAAGGGCCTTATCGAACACTATTACAGCCATCTGGAATCCTTCGATTACGTAGACCTGGCCAGGTACCGTCGCCGAATCAAAGTTCGGCTTCCCAAATATCGGACCTATTTCGAGGCGGCGGCCAAAAAATACAAGCTGGACTGGAGACTCGTTGCTGCCCAGGCGTATCAGGAGTCGCATTGGAACCCTCGCGCAAAGAGCTATACGGGTGTGCGGGGGATCATGATGCTCACCCGCGAAACGGCGGCGTCCATGGATCTGGAAAACCGAATGGACGTTGAGGCGTCAATTTTTGCCGGCACCCGCTATCTGGCCCGTCTGCACCGCCAGGTCGGCAAGTCGGTGCCCGAACCTGACCGCACGTTCATGGCATTGGCTGCCTACAACATTGGATTCGGCCACCTGCAGGACGCCAGGCAATTGGCCCGCCGGCTGGGGAAGCCCGAAAACAGCTGGCATGGCGTCCGGTCGGTATTCCCGCTGTTGCAGCAGAAAAAATATTACCCTACCCTTAAACATCGTTATGCGCGTGGAAATGAAGCGGTCATGTATGTAGACCGTATCCGGACCTATTACAAAATGCTCCAACCGAGTTTAGATGCTTTGGCCGCCGATTCGGCCAAGGCTGATGGGCCACCGAAGTTTCCTTGATCAGCCCTCAATAGGCCTTTTTGTGTCTATCGCGTCACGGCGGTTGGTGACCGGCGATACGATTTGCACAACGGCCATGAATGTGGTAGAGACGGCCACCGGCGGCACTCGCCCTGCAGGTTTAACCATTTAGGAATGCTCAAGATAATGGCAGGCACCATCGTTCAGATATATGAAATCCAGACGCCGGATGAAGCTCGGGCCATGATCGGCTTGGGTGTGGATCACGTCGGCAGCGTGATTGCCTCTTGCCACGATCGGCACGACCCGGTCGTCCGTGAAACCGTGGCCGTGGTCAGGAAGATGGGGGCTGTCAGCAGCCTGATTCCGCTCTTTTCAGACCCGGATGCGGTTTTCGATACCCTGGACTATTATCGGCCGCATATCGTCCATTTTTGTGACCGGCTGGATGACCCCGGCAGCCGTTCGGTCCATGCGGCGCTTCAGCTGCAGTCGGCGGTCAAACGACGGTTTCCAGACATTCATATCATGCGCTCCATTCCCATCGGTCAGACGGCGCAAGCAAACCGTGATGCCGTATTGGCGCTGGCTGCCCGGCTGGAACCACTGAGCGACTATTTTTTGACTGATACGATGATCGTTGGGGCGTCGGGGGCGGGCGATGCCGACCAACCCGTGGCCGGATTCGTCGGCATCACCGGACTTACCTGCGATTGGTCGGTGGCCTCAGCGCTGGTTGCCAAAAGCCGCATTCCGGTTGTTCTGGCGGGGGGTATTTCGCCGGAAAATGTAGCCGCCGGCATCCTGCAGGTTCGGCCTTTTGGCGTGGACAGCTGCACGTGCACCAATGCCGTGGACGAATACGGATGTCCCATCCGCTTTAAAAAAGACCCGCTACGAATCAAGGCCCTGGTGTCAGAAGTGCACCGGACAGATGACATCCCCATGGATGGTGACCGAACAACAGTGACATGGCGGTCGGTGGGAAAAGAAAGATCGGGGATCTGAGCCACTTAAGCCGGATAGATATTTACGAATCCCAAGAAAGGTTGAAACCATATGTACGAGAGCAGTGATTTACGAAAAGGACTGAAAATAGAGATTGACGGTGACCCTTATGTGATCGTCCAGTTTGAATTTGTGAAACCCGGTAAGGGGCAGGCCCTTTACAAATGCCGGCTCAAAAACATGATTACCGGCTCACAGTTCGACAAAACCTACCGGTCGGGTGAAAAATTCAAGGAAGCCAGTCTGGAAGCGGTGGAGATGGAGTATCTTTACTTCGATGGGAACACTTATTGTTTCATGAATTCGTCAAACTATGAACAGGAATTTTTGACCGAGGAGCAATTGGGTGACGCCAAGGCCTTTCTCAAGGAAAACACCGTGTGCAACGTCCTCATGTTCGATAAAAAGGCCCTGGATATCTCGCTGCCCAATTTCGTGGAGCTGACCATTACTGAGGCCGAACCCTGGGCCAAAGGGGATACCGCCGCCGGATCCACCAAACCGGCCACCCTGGAAACCGGTCATGTGGTTCAGGTGCCGCCATTTGTCAACGAGGGCGAAACCATCCGCATCGACACACGCACCGGACAGTACGTGGAGCGCGTCAAGTAAGATTGATCAGTCGGCCTTGGATCCGGGGGCCTGCACGAGGTAGCGTTTGATCCGGTTGCCATCCATCTCCATGACCACCACCTGGTGGCCGTCGATGGTGAAGGCTTCGTCTTCTTCCGGAATCCTGCCGATTCTGTCTAAAATGAACCCGGAAAAGGTGTCATACTCTCTAGACTCGCGGATGTGCATGCCGGTCTTTTCGTTGACCTCCTCGATTTCCGATTTGCCCAGGACCACCCACTCCTTGGGCTTTTTACTGATGATGTGCGGCTCCTCTTTGTCGGTTTCGTCCCGGATTTCGCCCACCAGCTCCTCCAGCGCGTCTTCAAGGGTAATCAAGCCGGAGACGCCGCCATACTCGTCCACGATGATGGCCAGGTGGTTTTTGCGGATTTTGAACTGGTGCAGCATCCGGTCCAGTTTCTTGTTTTCGGGTACGAAATAGGGGGGGCGCATGATGGACCGGACGTTTACCGGCGTCTCCGATGTGGCCTGGTGCATGAAGATGTCCTTGATATTCAGTATGCCCACGACGTGATCGATGTCGCCTTCGATCACCGGAATTCGGGTAAAACCGGATTCGGCGATGGCCTTGAAATCGATCGGCGCGTCGGCATCCACCACAAACATGTCGGCGCGGGGGGTCATAATCTCCGACGCATTGGTATCGTCCAATTCGAAGACGTTGTGGATCATGTCACGCTCTTCCACCTTGATTTCTCCCTGCTCCTCCACCACTTCAACAAAAGTGATCAATTCCTCTTCGGTAGCTGACGGCGTCTTGCTCATCCTTCCGGTGATGCGGGGAATGAAATTGAGAAACACGATGATCGGGAAAAAAAGGATCGACATCCAGTAGATGGGATAAATCGTTAGCTTGGCCAGGAGGATGTTGTTGCGGGTGGCAAAGGATTTGGGAATCACCTCGCCGAACACGAGAATCAGAAAGGTCATGATGCCGGTGGACAGGCCCACGGCATAATTGGCGGACATGTTGATGGCCAGTGATGTGGCGATGGCCGATGCGGCCACATTGACCACGTTGTTGCCGATCAGGATGGTGGTCAGCAGTTTGTGGGGATCATCTTTCATGCGCTTGATCAGTTGATGAGATCGGATGCTCTGTTTGGCCATGTGCCTCGCGCGGGTCTGGCTGATTGAGAACAGGGCGGTCTCCGCGGATGAAAAAAATCCAGAAAGCAACAATAGGATGAAAAGAAGAAAAAACTGATTCACCATCATCCGCTGACTCCTGCTCCGGTGATGCAGTCGCGCGGATAACTGAGATTCCGGTGGCTATAGTGAAAAATACGAGAAGCGAAACAAATACGGAGATTACCCAGAAATCCGGAACCTGGGCCGGGTAAAAAAGGGTCGTCCAACGTTATGGCCTTCCTCTTGAAATAGGAGATGTTATCATGCGATAGTGGCCCTTCCCGGCAAAGGGGGGGACCTTTTTTCGGTGAGGTGTTGTCAATCGCTGCCTTAGGGTTAACGAATGCGGAACGGTCATCGTCTGTAAAACCCACTATAGCGTATTTTTTCAGTTTTTCAAGCCCCTATGCACACAATAATGAAATCTGCGGTTAGATGGCGATGATCGAACCATGACTGACGGCTCTCTGATCGATGGTTACCTCAATGCACTCAAGGCTGCCAGCGCATTTGACGGCCAGGTGGTTTATCACCATGAATTTGCGGCCAGCGAGCCCATCTTCGGTGAAGTCCAAAGGCCTTGGCCGGAACCGATTGACCGCCTGCTGGCGGCCATGGGGATCGATCGGCTGTATGCCCACCAGGCCCAAACCATCGACCGGGTACGGGCGGGGATCCATACGGTAGCCGCCACCCGGACCGCCTCAGGCAAGACCCTGACCTATGCACTGCCGGTTTTCGAGACCGTTATTGCGGATGCGTCAGCCTGCGCCCTGTTCATCTACCCCTTGAAGGCCCTGGCCCAGGATCAACGCAAAGCCATCGACCGCATGTCCAGCCACCTGCCCGACGTCAACCTTCGGGCGGACATATACGACGGCGACACATCTGCCTATCGACGCAAGAAAATTCGTGACAAACCGCCCCACATCCTGATGACCAACCCTGAAATGGTTCATCTTTCGATTTTACCCCATCACGAAAGATGGTCCGACTTGCTCCCCAGAATCCGGTTCGTGGTGGTGGACGAGGTGCACACCTACCGGGGAATCCTGGGTTCGCACATGGCCCAGGTATTCCGTCGCCTGCGGCGAATGTGCAGCCATTATGGTGCATCGCCCACCTTCGTGTTCACGTCAGCCACCGTCGCCAATCCGGACGAGCTGGCCACGCAGTTGACCGGGTTGCGCGTTGAAACCGTTGCCCAGAGCACAGCCGGCAACGGGCGGCGTCACCTGATCATGATGGATCCGGCGGATGGGTCATTGGCGGCAACGGTGATGCTGCTCAAGGCAGCCGTGAACCGTGGACTTCGTACCATCGTTTACACCCAGTCCCGCAAGTTGGCGGAGTTGCTGGCCATCTGGGCTAAACACCGTTCCGGTGGGCTCGCCGAACGCATCAGCGCCTACCGCGCCGGATTTTTGCCGGAAGAGCGGCGCGAAATCGAGTCCAAGCTCGCTTCCGGAGAACTGCTGGCGGTGATTACCACCAGTGCCCTGGAACTGGGCATCGATATCGGCAGTCTGGATCTATGCATTTTGGTCGGGTACCCCGGTTCCATTGTTGCCACCTTGCAGCGGGGGGGTCGGGTGGGGCGCAGCGGTCAGGATTCGGCGGTGGTGCTGGTGGCCGGAGAGGATGCCCTGGATCATTATTTTGTCAACCATCCGGAGCAACTGGTGGTTCGCCAGCCGGAAGCGGCCGTAATCAATCCCTATAACCCGGATGTCGTGTCACGGCATCTGGTTTGCGCCGCAGCTGAACTGCCTTTGATGATCGGTGATCCCATGCTGGCACCTGAACCGATGAAAGCCTGCCTCCGGCAGACCATCGCATCCGGTGGGCTTTATCTGAGCGCCGACGGTACCGCCTGTTTTTCGCCGATGAAAAATCCGCACCGATTCGTGGATCTGCGGGGGGCGGGTGCCCGGTTTGCCATCATCGAGGCAGCCAGCAACACCCCCTTGGGTGAAATCGACGGAATCCGCGTTTACCGGGAAACCCATCCCGGTGCCGTCTATCTGCATCGCGGCCGATCCTTTATGGTGGAATCCCTGGATCCGGAAACCCGCAAGGTTTTTGTCGCGCACACCCGGGTTGATTTTCACACCCGCGTGAGATCTCATAAAGAGACCCGGATCCTCGAGATTGTTGACCAAAAGCCGGTTTACGGAACCATGATGGCCGTCGGGCGCCTTCGGGTCACCGAGCAGGTCACCGGCTATGACCGCATACAAACCCGGACCGGCAACGTGCTGGAACGGGTCCCGCTCGATCTGCCGCCCATGGTCTTCGAAACCCAGGGGCTATGGTTTGCGGTTCCGGAGGCGGTGACCGCCACGGGGCAAAAGGCCTGGGTCCACATCATGGGGGGACTGCATGCCATGGAGCATGCGGCCATCGGCGTCTTTCCCCTTCTGGTGTTGGCGGACCGCAACGATCTGGGGGGCATTTCCACCCCCTTTCATCCGCAGTTGAAAAGTGCCGGCATCTTTATCTTTGATGGACTGCCCGGGGGCAGCGGGCTCTGCAGCCAGGCCTTCTCCAATGGTACCGATCTGCTGGACGCCACCTTTTCGGCCATATCCAAATGCCCTTGTGAAAGCGGATGTCCCAGTTGTGTCCATTCTCCCAAATGCGGATCCGGCAACCGCCCGATCGACAAGGCAGGGGCGATATTTTTATTGAAGACCCTGATTTCTGCAAAGGCCTCGCCCGCCCCCCCGTTGATTCCGGGGCCGATGGTTGTCCAGGAAGAAAAGGCGACGGATGACGCCCCACTGGTCAAGGATGCCATGCATGCGGCCATTCGCTACGGGGTGCTGGACATCGAAACCCAACTGTCCGCCCAGGAGGTGGGCGGTTGGCACCATGCATCGCGGATGCGTGTGAGCTGTGCCGTGCTGTACGATTCACAGACGGACAATTATTTTGAGTTTGTCGAAGGGCAGATCCCCATGCTGCTGGATCACCTGCAACAGCTGGACCGGGTAGTCGGGTTCAATATCAAGCGCTTCGATTACCGGGTACTCTCCGCATACACCGAGCTTGATTTACGGCAGATTCCTACCCTGGATATCCTGGAAAAGGTGAAGGACCAACTGGGGTACCGGCTCTCTTTGGACCACCTGGCATCGGTTACCCTGGATGCCGGAAAAACGGCGGACGGGCTGGATGCGCTGCGCTGGTGGAAGGAGGGCAAGATGGCCAAGATCCTGGAATACTGCCGATCGGATGTGGCCATTACCCGCGATCTGTACCGGTTCGGCCGGGAAAACCGATACCTGCTGTTTCAGAATAAAGCCAAGCAAACCGTACGGCTGCCGGTGAACTGGTGACGGTTCCGTAAAACGGCCGATATCTGCGTTACGCTTCATCCCTCGTCTTTGCGGAGTACGTTCAGTACGCCTCACTCCTCGGGATTCGCAAGCCTTGATCTCGACCCTTTTACGAAACCGTCGGAAGGGATTTTTTTTCAGTTTCATCACTGTTTCCACCGTGCTTTTATGCTACCCGGGGATCCAGGCGGCGGAAAAGGCCAGTAGAAACTGGGCGACGTAGTACAGGGGCAGTCCCACCTCCCGGTTGACAGGGGAGCCGACCACGAAGCGCTGCCGGGCCGCGATGAACGATAGGGACAGCGCTGTTTTGAACAGGAGAATCCATTTGGGCTTTTTCGCCTTCTCCGCCAACAGGTAAATCCCAATCACCAAAAGCCAAATCACAAACAAATCACAATACCTAAAATTCAAAATTGCAAACAATTGGCGTACGGTCTTTTTGATCGTTTGAAGATTGTATTTTGGAATTTATTTGTATTTTGGTGCTTTTAATTTGTTATTTAATTTATGTGTTGGCACATGGGGGATTCAGATTCCCTGCGAACAGACTGCACCGTCATCAGGGCGCATAGGCAGTCGGGTCGGGTACACCGGCAGTCGCAAACCCGTTCTTGCGAAGAATGCATGAATCACAGCCACCGCAGGCCAGTCCCTGGGGGGACGGGTCATAACAGCTGTGGGTCATCCCGTAGTCCACGCCCAGCGCGATTCCTGCAAGGATGATCTGGGCCTTGGTCATGTCGATCAGCGGCGTGTGAATGCGGTAGCGTCCCTTGCCCTCGATGGCAGACTTGGTGGCCAGGTTGGCCATGGTTTCAAAAGCCAGGATGTATTCCGGCCGACAGTCGGGGTATCCACTGTAATCAACGGCGTTGACGCCGATGAAAATATCCCAGGCGCCCAGCACCTCGGCCCAGGCAAGGGCGTAGGACAGGAATATCGTGTTGCGTGCAGGCACATAGGTGACGGGAATCGTTTGGGCCATGAGGCATTCGCTGCGGGCTTTGGGCACGGCGATATCATCGGTCAGGGCTGAACCGCCGATCGGCTTCAGATCCACCCGGGTTACCAGGTGACGTTCCGCACCAGCAGCAGCGGCCACCTTTTCGGCTGCCCGGATCTCGCATACGTGTCGCTGCCCATAGTCGAAGCTGAGGCTGTATATCGCAAACCCCTGGTCGGCAGCCAGGGCCAGAACGGTGCTGGAATCCAGGCCGCCGCTTGACAACACCACTGCTTTTTTAGATTTAAACATAGATGGTTATATTTATTTTTATGATTTATAAGATTAACTATGGTTGTGTCGTCCTCAAACCCCCCGCTCCTGATCCGGCCAGATCAACCGATGCAGTTGCAGCTGAAGCCGGGCCTCGATTTGGGCCTCGAGCATCCACGCCGCCAGCCGATCCGGCGTCAACCGGTCGGATACCGCCGAGAACAGGATGCGATCCGTCGGCAGAATCGCCGGTAAACGGGGCAGCAGCCGGGTTGCGAAAAGAAAGTCGTCGTGATCCCCGATGACGAATTTGACTTGATCATGGGCAGTCAGCCGCTGCAGGTTGGCGGTATCGTTTTTCGTATGTTCTCCACTGGACGGGCATTTGATGTCCATGATCCGGCTGCAGCGGCGATCCACCCGATCGATGTCCAAGGAACCGTTGGTTTCCATCAATAGGTGATAACCGTCGCCAAGCAGGGCATCCACCAGCGCCGGTGTATGGTTCTGGGCCAGAGGCTCTCCACCGGTTATCTCAACCCAGTCGCAACCGAATGTTGCCACCTGATCGACTATTTGGGCAACGGTCATGGCGTCACCCGCCTCAAATGCATATCGGGTGTCGCAATAGCGACATCGCAGGTTGCATCCGGTCAGACGCACGAACACACAGGGCAGCCCGGCATAGACGGACTCGCCTTGAATACTGTAAAAGATTTCATTGACCGTAAGGATCATGTTATAACGATGCCATGCCGTTTTTCAGCGCTGCACACCAACCGACCCTGTATAGCAAGGTGATTGGCGTTAGTAAACCATCCTCTGACGATGCGATCGAGGACAACCATGCAGATTTTTCGTCTCGACAACGTGATCCAACCCTATGCCTGGGGATCGAAAACAGCCATTGCCCAGATGATCGGTCAACCCAACCCTGCCCAAAAACCCCAGGCGGAGCTGTGGATGGGCACCCACCCCAAAGGTCCCTCCATGGTAGTTTCCGGTGACGATCGGGTCCCGCTCCAGCAGTTGATCGACCGGCAACCGATTGACATTTTAGGCCGCTATGTCGTCAGGCGATTCGGGCATGCCCTGCCGTACCTGTTCAAGGTACTGGCCGCCGTCCAGCCGCTTTCCATTCAGGCGCATCCCAGCAAACGCCAGGCGAAAGAGGGGTTTGACAGGGAAAATCGTGAAGGCAAGGCCTTGGATGCGCCGGACCGCAACTACCGGGATGACAACCACAAACCGGAAATTATCTGTGCCTTGACCCCATTTTGGGGATTGAACGGATTTCGGCCGCCGGCTGAAGCCGTCGACCTGTTGACGCCGGTATGCCCCCATGACCTCAATGATGCACTCCGGTGTCTGAAAACGCAACAGGGCCAGGGGCTCAAAACTTTTTTCGAAGCCATGATGACACTCTCCGGCGATACGCGCGAGGCCGCGGCCCAGGAGGTGCTTTACAAGGCCAGGCCTTTGGCGGGCACATCGCCGCTCTACCGGTGGATGGTCGATCTGGCCCGCGCCTATCCGGCGGATATGGGGGTCCTGTCCCCGGCGCTATTTAACCTGGTCTGCCTCGAACCCGGGCAGGCCATGTATCTGCAAGCCGGACAGCTCCACGCCTACCTGGATGGGGTGGGAATAGAACTGATGGCCAATTCGGACAATGTGCTCCGGGGCGGGCTGACACCCAAGCACGTAGACCTGCCGGAACTGCTCAGCGTTGTCCGGTTTGAGGAAACCGCAATCCAGATTCTCGACCCGATGCCGGTGGGGCCGGCTGAATCGGGCTACGATTGCCCGGCTGAGGAATTTTCACTCACCGTCATCCGGCCCGCGAACGGTCAGCCATACGTTTCGCCCTCCGTCAGAAGTGTAGAGATGCTCTTGTGCACGGCCGGAGAAGGACGAATTGAAGCGGGTGGCCAAGGCGTGCGCCTGACCATGCAAAAAGGAGACAGCTTCCTGATCCCGGCCGGCCTCCAATCCTATGCAATTGGCGGTAACGTCATCGTTTACAAGGCGGCCGTTCCGCTGTCGAATCGATAGTTACCCACATCCCGGGCGAACGCGTCGAAGCCTTTTTCCCGAAGGAAGGTCGAGATCAGGGCGGCCAGCGCATCGGCCGTGTCCACCCGATACCGTCCGTTTTCATCCGGGCCGGCCATCTTTTTTGAATTGGCCACCACCGCCTGAAGGGATGCCGCGGACAGCTCAATATTTACGTGAACCCTCACCCATGGGCTGCTTTCCGACATGGTTAAACCTCATTCGTCACCGGTTGTTCCGGTCCCGGCCGTTCAATGGTTAAAATGCGGGCGATGGACAGCGTTCCCGTATCAGGGGGGGGCTGACCGGTTCCAGCTGCCTGTGGAAGGTCCGAGAGCCGGGTGAAAAAATTGCGCAAAAACCGACCTTGGCGATCAACACCCACCACCACCTGATCAATGAGTTTTCTGGGCAACTGGGCGACGGCATTTCTGGTGATCCAGATTTCCCCTTTGCCGGCAACAGCGGACAGGTGTGAAGACTGATCAAACGTCCCACCGGGGAGCGCGGATTCCATGCAGCCGGTCGGTGCTGATGTCGTCAGTTCATCCGTGCCGTGGCTGATGCCCATATTCATGCGGATCTCGTCTGCCCAACCCTGTTGTGCCTTCAGCTTTTCTTCGATCACACGCATCTGTCGGTTCATCCGGGTTGCACAGCAGATGGCGCTGAAGACGGGGTTTCTTCCGGCGTTTTTAGTAAACAGGTAGTCGATTTGCGCACCACCGCTGCCCGCCCGTTTGCCGCCGAAGGAACTGACAACGCTATCGCTTTCAGCCCAGATTCGATGCATCATTTTAAAGAAAACCGCGGGAAGCATGGTCTCTGCGATGTGGTGAGAATCGTTGAGCCGTAAGGACAAGATACAGATTGCCGCTTTTTCATCGCCGGGTCCGCTGTCGGTGACGGCAGATTCCGCTTCCCCGTGGCCGGTTACCGCAGCGTGCCATGGATCCTGCCGGAGCAGAAAGAGTGTCCCTTCCTTGAATTGCATGCCGAATATGCGCAGGGGTGATCGGCTGGCCTGGTCCTTTTGTCCGATGATGCAGCTGTCAACCAGAAACGGGTGGATGGATGGGGCGCGGGCGGTCTCTTCGTCTTTGGTGGGGAGGTGTTTCCTGGAGATGAAGACGGTTTCGCGATCGAAGGTGTCCTTGGCGGTGGAGCGGCGCAACAGGATATAGACGAATGAAAACAACGCCTGCCAGTCACCAAGCGAAGCCTTGATGGCCGGCTTGAGCAGCAGGTCGAAGATATTACCTGCATCTGCGGCACGCAACTCCTGGGCCAGGGCAAGGGAAAAGGCATCTGTGCCGCCGGGGTTGATCCACAAGACGGAGAGTTTTTTGTCCACGAAAAACGACGGCGCTTCTATTTGGTCCGGTGAAAGGGATAGCGGACCAAATATCGCTTGAGCGGCCAGGGATGATTGATGAATGGGATGACCGGAAGGGCGGTTGTGCTCTGACATGCGGGTTCGTTTCTGTATGGTATTGGCAGTGTGTGCGGCCGTGTCCGGTTTTTCGGATCATGAGAGAAAAGGCCGCGCGGCGTCGGGTCATTTTATCCGGGAATCGGAGAAAATCGTCAAGGAAAAAAGATCGCAGAAGGTCGCCCACCATTCCAGCGGAATCTGCATCGCATTGACAATCAACAGGTTATCTCATAAACACGGAACGGCAAATAGTTTGCCGCCAGTGTTAACGCAGAT
>JAGTUY010000237.1 GCA_018224455.1 Desulfosarcina sp. | reverse complement strand
TCCATGGTATAAAAGGCAAGCCTGGTCTTAACCGTGGTTGATTGTCCATCCTGGTACTGGAAGAAGGCCTCGACTTCCTTTGCGCTGACGTGTTCATCGTAGAGGGCATCGTACAGGTCCTGGTATTTCTCGCGGACGAATTTCCGGCGGATCTTTCCCGTTTTGGTCAACTCGCCGTCGTCCATGTCCAGCAGCTTGTACAAAATGGCAAACCGTTTGATCCTGAAGTGTTCTTTTTCGGCCCGCGAGTTGATTTCGGCCACCTGGTCCTTGACCAACTCCGCCACTTCGGGTCTGGCTGAAAGGTCCATATAGGTGGTGTAGGAGATGCCCCGATCTTCAGCCCATTTGCCGACCACGATGGGATCGATGTTGATCAGGGCGGCCACATAGTCCCGCTGGTCGCCGAATATGACCGCCTCCTTGATATAGGGGCTGAACTTGAGCTTGTTTTCCAGGAACATGGGGCTGAACACGTCGCCCTCGGCATTGTGCATCACGTCGGCCAAGCGGTCGATGACCACCAGATGGCCATTTTCGTCGATGTAGCCGGCGTCGCCGGAGTGCAGCCAGCCGCCTTCCAGCAGCTCAGCCGTTTGTTCAGGCAGTTTGTAATAGCCGGGCGTCACCGAGGGCGATCGGGAGAGGATTTCGCCTTCTTCAGAAATCTTGCATTCGGTGTTGGGAAGGGGTTTGCCCACCGTATCGGGCCGAACGTCGCCGTCCCTGTGCATGTAGGCGATGCCCACGATCTCGGTCTGGCCGTAGATCTGTTTCAGGTTGACGCCGATGGCCTGGTAGAAGGTGAACAGCTCGGGTCCCAGGGCGGCGCCGCCGGTATAGGCCCGACGCAGGCGCAGCAGGCCGATCTGGTTGATCAGGGGCCGAAAAATGATTTGGTGGCCCAGCCAGGCCCTGAATCTCAGCCCCGGTGGCATGGATTTGCCCGACATGCGGTACCCGGCCGCCCGCTCGCCGATTTTAATGAAGTAGTGGTAGAGCTGGCGGTTGAGCCAGTAGGATTCGTCGATCTTGAGCCAGATCTGGGAGCGGATGGTCTCATAAATCCGGGGTGCGCCGAACATGAAGTGGGGACCGATCTCCTTGAGGTCTTCCATGGCGGTTTCCACCGATTCGGGGAAATTGAGGGTGATGCCGGTGGCCATGGCCACGCCGAAGGAATTCATCTGCTCGCCGATCCAGGCAAAGGGCAAAAAGGAGAGGTACTCGTCGGTAGGCGCCAGGGGATCGGCGTCGGTAAGCTGCAAGCCCATGCTGATAAAGTTCCTGTGGGTCAGCATGGTTCCCTTGGACAAACCGGTGGTGCCCGAAGTCAGGCACAGATGGCAGACCTGGTCGGGGGTGCCTTCATTCACCAGCGACTCGTACAGTTCCGGGCTTTGCGCATGGACGTCATCGCCAAGCCGGTAGAGATTTTCGATAAAGATGAACCAGTCGTCTGACCGGTAGCCGCGCATGCCGCGGGGATCCTCGTAGATGACGTGCTTGACCTCCGGGACCCGCTTGCGGATCTCGACGATCTTGTCGACCTGCTCCTGATTGTCGCAAAAGACCATGGTGACGTTCATGTAGGCCAGTAGGTGGGCGATTTCATCCGGCATGGTGGTCTGGTAGATGGCCGCGGAAATACCGCCCACCGCCTGTGCCCCGATGGCGGTGAACAGCATTTCCGGAATGTTGTCGCCGATCAGGGCAATGACATCGCCTTTTTTCAAACCGAGCTTCTGCAGGCCCAGCCCTGTCTTGCGAACCAGATGGTAATAGTCATTCCAGGTGTAGCTTTTCCAGCAACCGAATTCTTTTTCCCGCAGGGCGACCTTTTCGCCGGTGCTTTCGACGCGCCAGCGCAGCAGTTGGGGAATGGTCAGTGACTGAAGGAGCTGCGTCTCTTGCTTGTCCAATTAATCTTCTCCGATGTAAGCCTCGATAACCTTTTCGTTGGCAGCTACTTCTTGCGGTGTCCCTGATCCGATGACTTCCCCGAAATCCAAAACATGGATACGATCGGAAATATCCATGACAACACCCAGATCATGTTCAACCAGAATGATGGTTTTCTTTTGCTCCTTCTTTATGTCCATGACGAACCGTACGATATCTTCTTTTTCTTCAATGTTCATGCCCGCCATGGGCTCGTCCAGGAGCAGCAGCTGGGGGCCCAGCGTCAGTGCCCTGGCGACCTCGACGCGTTTTTGGATGCCGTAGGCCAGATTGCCCACCGTGCTTTTCCGGTAGGGTTCGAGCTCCATGAAATCAATCACATCCTCGACATAGGCGCGGTTTTCGGCCTCCTGCCGCGATGCTTTGCCGGCGAAAATCACGGCTTGGAAAAAATTGTACTTCAGGTTGGTATGGCGGGCCAGCATCAGGTTGTCGAGAACGGAAAGGCCCCTGAACAGTTCCAGGTTCTGAAAGGCCCGGGCGATGCCCAGTTTGGTTACCTGGTGGGGGAGTGCACGGGTCAGGCGATTGCCACCATATTTAATCTCCCCTGTGTCCGGGTGATAAAATCCGGAGATGCAGTTCAGTATGCTGGTTTTGCCGGCACCGTTGGGCCCGATGATGGAGGTGATCAGCCCCGGTTCGATGGTCATGGAAACATCGGAAAGCGCGTTCAGTCCGCCGAATGTAAGCGTAACGTTCTCAATGGATAAGGTGGTCATGTGAGCTCAACCTGGGTTGTGTGACAGCTGGAGAAGTTGCCGGGTTCAAGGTCTGAAATCATAGTGCGACAGATAAAAATAGCGCCATTAATATTTAGCTTGATAGTTAAAAAATAAATTGCATTCATATTGTTGAAAAAACGATCATGGTTTTAAATTTTGTATAAATTTTAATGTGTTGGATTGAAAACGATACAGATGTAAAGTGGCGGATGGCTCCTCTATGTGCCATTATCGTTTTAACACGCAAGAATGTCAAGTTGATAAAATAGCAGGTAAATAGTGGGCAATAACCACTATTCTTCATATGCGAGCAAATGGGTTCGCAGATTGATCTTCTTGTTTTTCAGACCCAGTTTGGTGCGGATATGGTGGCGGTGAAATAAAACCGTATTCTTTGAAATCAGCAGCAATTCGGCGATCTCCTTGTTGGTTTTGCCTTCCTTGATCAGGTTGGCCACGCGGATTTCGGTGGGGGTGAAGTTCAAATATCGTGAAGAGAGTTTGCTGATAAAAGGCGAAATAATATTGTCCAGGTTGGACTGCAGAATTTCAAGCATGGTTGCCTGGTGGGGTTCCAGATGGCCTCTTTTCAGGCGGAGCAGATAGGGAGACACCAGTTCCTTGACATTGGAAAGTACATTTTCCTGCATTTCACGTTTGTCCTCTTCCCGCTTTTTGAGCAGCACCTGCAGCGCGGTGTTGACCTCTTCCAGATAGCTGGATTGGGCCCTCAAGGCCGCTTCTGCCCGCTTGCGTTCTTCGATCTGCTGCTTCAGCTGGCGGTTGGTGTCGGCCAGTTCCGCGGTCCGCTCCTGGACCAGTTCCTCCAACTGGCCGTGGTATTGCTGGAGGGCTTCCTCCGCCTTTTTGCGGGCACTGATATCCCTAAGGGTAACAATATTTCCCACCGGCCGGCCCTTTTGGTTTTGAAACAGGGTCGAGCTGATTTGAACGTCCAGCACCCGTCCATCCTGGGCCAGTCGCTTGGTTTCGAACATGGTGATTTTGCGGCCGCTCAGCATTTCGTCGATGGCGGCTTGGGTCTCCGGCCAGCACTCTTCAGGGACGAAATCAATTTGTTTGCCCAGCAGTTCGTGGCGGGAGAGGCCGAAGGTCTGTTCGAAGGCCGGGTTGACGTAGGTGGCAACCCCTTTCATGTTGTAGGCGACAATGGGATCCGGGGAAGACTCCAGGAAGGAGCGGTAGCGCTGTTCGCTCTCACGAATGCGGGCCTCGGCTTTTTTTCGTTCGGCCAGTTCACGGGTGACCTTGCTGTATAGCGTGGCTTTTTCCAGTGCCAGCAGCGCAAGGGCGGCAAAGCGTTCAAGGACAATCACATCCTCCTGGTCGAAGCGCTTTTCCGGATCCACATGGGCCAGACCGATGACGCCCTGAACCCGGCTGTCGGATTTCAGCGGAATTCCCACGATGTAGCGCAGGCCGTCAAGGGCCGGATCGTCCAGCCGCCCCGACCAGTTGCTGTAGTCCGCCACGAGAACGGGCGCCTCCGTCTGCCAGACGCACCCGCCCATGCCTTCGCCCTTGCGGACCGACCGACCCAGCTGTTCGGCAAAGAAACCCTTGCCCACGCGCATCTGCATCACCTGTGCGTCCGGTTCCAACAGGTAGATGTAGCAATGCTGGGTGCCGGTCAGGGCAGCCGCGCGCTCGATAATGGTCTCGAGCAATTCCTCTTTATCGATTTTATCCAAAAGGCCCAGGGCGGTTTCGTGAAGGGCCCGCAGGGATGCATTCTGGCGCTGGACGGTTGGATCCGTTGGATTCGTGGACAAGGCGTTTGCAGATTCGGAATTCTGCTGTGCGATATGAGACATGGTCACACTTGCTGATGTGATTGGAATGCGGTCGTCAGACGACGAGGATTTTGCGGACGGCGTCGACGATTTCCCCAGGGTCATCCAGGACTTGTATGATATCCATGTCCTTGGGAGAAATCAGCGACTTGGCCAGCAACTGGCTGCGGATCCACTCGAGCAGCCCGCCCCAAAAATCGGTTCCAACCATGATGATGGGAAAGGGCGGCGATGGCTTCCGCTTTTTTATATTGCGGATCGTCAGGGCGGGTTCTGGCGGATCCGAAAATGCTGATTGCGGGACCCAGGTCGTGAAGGCCTTCTACGCCTTCCACAAATTCGCCCATGATCTTAAACAGCCGCCAGGATTCTCCCAGCTTCAGATCGTCGATTAAAAACTGCTTCTCCATTCGGGGCCTCATGTCCCAGCCAACATTCGATGGTGGACAGTCATGGGTCTATCTATCGATGAACCTACCTGATACAAACAAATCGAAAATTACAAATTACAATCACCAAATATCAAATAAATTCCAAAAATTTAAATCACAAATAGGGCCAACAAAATAGTGGTTTTGAATTTCGAAATTGTGTCATTGTAATTTATTTGTGATTTATTTTTTGGCGATTGTGATTTCGCTTTTGGTTTCTAATTTTTGGTATAAAAAACCAGAATTTCATGATTTGCGTACGGAATCGCAAGTCCGTTGGAGAGGCGGCCTCCAGCCGCCGGGTTCACACCGTTCACCCCTTCCCCTGGAAACCCACCGTTACCCGTTTACCGTCGACAATCACGGGGACTTTTCGCTGGCCATTGGAGAGCACCAGCATTTTTTCCAATGCGTGGGGATCGTCGATTACACTGACGTACTCAACCGACCTGTTTTTTTCAGCATAGGCCTCACGGGCCGCTGTCGTATGGGGTCACGAGTTTTTGCCGAAGATCGTCACCTTTTCAGTCATGGCCTTCCCCCAGGTTAGAATTTGGGTATAATGGTCGATGGCAGGCTGCGGGTCCCGCTCAAATTTATTGACGATCAGCATATCCTCAAGGGCCGATATTGTCAATGTTTACGCATTGACATCGGTTACGGCGGTTGATAGATGAATTGGGTTTGAACAAAGGGATCATTCCCTTTTTTTGTTGGTGAAAGATCTGGCCGGCCGGTTTTAAGGAATCGATGCAGGCCGCCTTCATTGGGACGGGGTTGGCACGCAGTTTATCGGCAAACAGGTGGGATTCAGGGGACAACATGAAAACGGTCCAATCCAGAACCCTTCGGATCGTCAATGATCTCGGATTGCATGCGAGATCCGCTGCCAAACTGGCCAAACTAGCCGGAGAGGCCAGCGGCGGGGTGTGGATTATGAAAAACGGCAACACGGCAGACGCCACATCCATGCTGGACATCCTGACCCTCGCCTGCCCCGCGGGCACGGAGATCACCGTCGGCATCGACGATGAAGCAGATCTGAATACCCTGGAGCGCATCGCGGCACTGGTCCGATCCGGGTTTGGAGAATAATCGTTCATGGAAAATCACGAACACCAAGAAATTATCCTCAAGGGCATCGGCGGATCCCCTGGCATATGTATCGGTAAAGCCTACCTGGTGGACAAAGAAGGTGTGGATGTCGTCAAAAAGTATGTGATCCGTGATGAATCACGATCTGCC
Organism: Desulfosarcina sp.; assembly: GCA_018224455.1. Lineage (GTDB taxonomy): Bacteria > Desulfobacterota > Desulfobacteria > Desulfobacterales > Desulfosarcinaceae > Desulfosarcina. Next base: position 5,417 of record JAGTUY010000237.1, on the reverse strand, counting down.
GAAGTGGGCCGTTTCAAGACGGCGGTAAAAAAAGCCCGGACTGCGCTGCGTCGGATCATCGACACCACTCCCGAAGAGCTTCGCCATCATACGCAGATTTTAGAGACCCACATGCTGCTCCTGAAAGACAAGATGCTCTATGATCGGACGATCGACGTGATCGAGACAGAGCGTGTCAATGCCGAGTGGGCGCTGAAAAAGGTGGTTTCCCTGGTCAAGCCCATCTTCGAGAACATGTCCGATGACTATCTCAAGCAGCGGGCAGAGGATATCACGCATGTGTCGGACCGCATCATGGAAAACCTGGTCGGTGCGGACCAGGTGGACATTGGGCGGATCGACAAGCGGGTGATTTTAGTGGCCCGGGACCTGTCTCCGGCCGAGACCAGCCAGATCCAGCTGGAGCGGATCAAGGGATTTGTCACCAATCGCGGCGGCCGGGCTTCCCACACCAGCATCATCGCCCGGACGCTTCAAATCCCCGCCGTTTTGGGGGTGGGCAACGCCACGTTGAAAATTAAAAACGATGACATCATCATCGTGGACGGCGAGACCGGCATCGTGGTGGTCAACCCCACCGAGCAGACGCTGCTGGAGACTGAGGAGCGCAGGGAGCAATACGAAATTCAAAAAGCACTGATGGCCAGAAAAAGCCATCTGCCCGCCCGGACCAAGGACGGCCTCCGTATTTCAGTTATGGGCAACATCGAACTTCCCGAAGAGGTGGTTTCCGTGCTGGATCACGGCGGCGACGGCATCGGTCTGTACCGGACGGAATTTCAATATCTCAGCCGGCCGGATTTTCCCACCGAAGAGATGCTGTTCGACAACTACAAAGGTGTGGTCGAGGTGATGGGCGATCGGCCGGTGACCATCCGGACCCTCGACATCAACGGCGACAAGGCGGTCAATTATATCCGGGACAGTTACGAGCTGAACCCGGCGTTGGGTCTCCGCGCCATCCGCTATTGCCTTCAAAAGCCCGATATATTCAAAACCCAGCTTCGGGCGATCCTGCGGGCCGCGGCCTTCGGGGAGGTTCGCATTCTCGTTCCCATGATTTCTGGGATCGAAGAGGTCGACATGACCATCAATCTGCTGGACGAGGCCGCCCAATGCCTGGAACAGCAGGGGGTTGCCTACAAACGGGATGTTCCCTTGGGAATTATGATCGAAGTCCCGTCGGCAGTGGTTACCGCTGACATTCTGGCCGAAAAGGTTGATTTTTTCAGCATCGGCACCAACGACCTGATCCAATACACACTGGCCATCGACCGGGGCAACCGGCATGTGGCCCACCTTCACCAGCCGCTGCATCCGGCCATACTGCGGATGATCAAGCGAACCTGCGATGTGGGCAGGGAAAAAGGCATCAAGACCTACATGTGCGGCGAGATGGCCGGAGAGCCGCTATTTTCCCCCATTTTGCTTGGGATGGGGGTGGATGAACTGAGCATGAACCCCCAGGCCATCCCCATGGTGAAGAACGCCATCCGGTCAATCGATACCGCCGATCTGCATGACTTTATGGATGTGCTGATGCGCAAGACCACCGCTGACGAGGTTCAGGTGATGCTGGAGCGACACTTTGGTGGCGTCGTTTCGCAAATCGAGCCCGAACAACAGGAGCCGTAATTCCGTGGAAAAGCAACCGATCAAAGTGGTGGCGGAGAACCGCAAGGCCCGACACGATTACATCATCGAAGACAAGTACGAAGCCGGGATCGTGCTGACCGGCACCGAGGTCAAATCCCTGCGGATGGGCAAGGCCAACCTCAAGGATTCCTACGCCCGGATCAAGAACGGCGAGGTCTTCGTCTACCAGATGCACATCGGCGCCTATCCCTTTGCCTACTTCGACAACCACGATCCCCTGCGTCACAGAAAACTTCTGCTGCACCACTACGAAATAAAAAAGCTCTATGGCAAGGTCAACGAAAAGGGGTACTCGCTCATCCCGTTGAGGCTCTATTTCAAGGCAGGCAAGGCCAAACTCAGCCTTGCCTTGGCCAGGGGCAAGCAGCGTCACGACAAACGTGAAACCATCCGGCGCCGCGACCAGAAGCGAGAGCTGGATCGGGAACGAAAAAATAACCGATGATTCTTGAAGCAGGAGCATACCCTGCCCCTCCGTTCGGGACGATCCGGGCCTTAGATTCAAAGATGGTTGCCAGTACCATGAATTCAACGCATCACCGATACAAGAGAAAACCGCCTTTGTTTACGGGCCCTCGGGAACGCTTCAGCCAGATGCTGGTCCGTATGCGTCAACTGGAGGGCAACCCCCACTTTATCGCCCTGGGTATGGCGGTTGGTGTTTTCGTATCCATCACGCCCATTATTCCCCTGCAGACCCTCGTTGCCATTGCCCTGGCCTTTCTGGTTCGGGGAAGTAAATCAGCGGCGGTGCTGGGCACATGGCTGAGCAACCCGCTGACCATCCCTGTGGTGTATTACGCCAACTACAAACTGGGTTGTATGCTGTTGGGATACCAGAAAACGCTGGACAGCATCGCCTTTGACTCATTCTCTCAGCTGATGGGCCTGGGGCTGGAGGTCACCTGGGCCATGATCGTCGGCGGGGTGGTCATCGGGGCTATTTTGGGTGCAGCGGCCTATTTCATCACCTTTCGCGTATTCATCATCATCCGACGCCGGGCCCGGCAGGTCGATACCGATTCAAGGCCGCGGCCATGACATCGCCGAGGGCGCTGCTGACGGCTTGGAACATTCAGGCCAAGAAGCAGTTGGGGCAGAATTTTCTCAACGACCCCAACGTGGCGCGGGCCATCGTGAACAGAGCCGGCATCACCGGTGATGATGTCGTGCTGGAGATCGGGCCCGGTCTGGGGGCCATGACCATTCCCGCGGCGGCGGCCGCCGGCCGGGTCATTGCCGTGGACAAGGACGGCCGGATCATCGATCTGCTCAGGACCGAGCTGCTGGCCGCCGACATCGCTAATGTCGAGATTCGGGAAGCTGACATTCTGCGGGTGGACCTGAAGGCGATCGCCCGCGAAGCCGGTCGGCCGTTAGTGGTTTTGGGCAATCTGCCCTACAACATTTCATCCCAGGTGGTCGTCCAGTTGATTCAGGCCAGAAGCCGGATCGACCGGGCGGTGCTCATGCTGCAGAAAGAGATGGCCCAGCGCATCTGTGCCGGTCCCGGATCCAAAGACTACGGCCGACTGTCCGTCATGCTGGGGTATTGTGCGCACACGCAGGTGCTGATGCAGGTGCGGGCACCCTCGTTTTTTCCTGCCCCCAAGGTGGATTCAACCGTGATCGGCATCCGGTTTGCCACTCCACCGCCTTTTCCGGCCGACGACGAAGCCCTTCTTTTTCGTGTGGTCAAGGCGGCCTTCGGCAAGCGGCGCAAAACTTTGAGAAACGCCCTGTCCCAGAGTGACCTGAATCTTGATCCCCCCACCAGCGAGCAAATCCTTGAGAAGGCTCAGATCGATCCCATGCGGCGGGCGGAGAGCCTTTCCGTGGCGGCGTTTGTCCGTTTGAGCAACGTGACCGGTACCTATCGGAAAATGATCGAACCAGGCGCGTAAAGCCTGAATCCATCGACATCGCTAAAATATTCCTGTGCAGGGTCGTCAATCATGTTGTCGAATGGCAGATATTCAGGATATGTATTTGCATTAATTACGGCCGATCCCCAGCGGACTGATAAAAATAAATTTATCAGATTGTAAGGTTTTTTTACACCTGCACCGCCCTCCGGGGGGAGGGTTTCCGCATTCCGTTGCTTCCAGACAATTTTCTTTTCCCATGATACCATTCAGCTATAGCGGTTTTCGGCTTACGGCGGATCGATGGCCTGCAACATGGCATTGAAGTTGCGCTTGACCGGCTGGTTAGATTAGCGGCCGATTGTTCATGGCTTGTGGTGGGAACAACCTGTCATGTGCGGGGTGAGGATATGCTGCTGAAGAATAAAATGGTGCAGCTTTTTATGGGCCTGGGGCTCGGTGTAATCGTCATGCTGCTTCCGCGACCGGAGGGGACCAAGTTCGAAATAACAGGCGACAGTGACAAAAAGATGCTAACCCACGTGGGCGTCGATTTTGCCATCGACGACAATGGTGGGCAGAAAACCAAAGGGTATGTCTTAAGGGCGATCAACCCGGGACAACCCCGGGCGACGGCTGCCTGGCTCGCGGATGAGGCTGCCCGCTTGGAGTTGACCGATGTCCGGGTGGCCTACGTGGACGGGTTGTCGCCCACGGCCAAAAGATTTCTGGCCGCCCTCGCGTTCATTGTCTTTCTGTTCATATTCGAACCGATTCCTTTGGAATTGACGGCCATGTGCATTGGGGTGCTGATGATTCTGACCGGTGTGGCCGATGTCAAGGGAGCCTGGGCGCCCTATATGCATCCGGTCGTGGTCTTCATCATGTGCTGCCTCGTTTTCGCCATCTCGCTGGAAAAGGCCGGCCTGACCCAGCGCCTCGGCCAGGCCATCGCCCGCAAGGCCGGTGACAGCGTCATCCGGTTTACCTTTCTGCTCTCAGTGGGTCTAGGCTATGCCTCCGGAGTGATGCACGACGCGGCGTCGGCGGCCATCGGCATTGCCACCATGCTGCCCCTGATGCGGGCGGCAGGCATCGAACCGCACACCCGCACGGCAAAGTTCATGATGCTGTCGGTACCCTTTGCCGCTTCGGCCGGAGGAATGATCACCCTGGTCGGCGGTGGGAGGAACATGGTTTCAGCGGCGTTTTTGAAAGAGTTCACCGGCATGGAGCTCACCTTTTTCGACTGGATGAAATTTGCCGCACCGGCCGGGCTGGTCTGCGTGCCGCTGGTTGTGGCCATCCTCTACTTCGTCTACCGGCCGGACCCCAGCTTCAAACTGCCCAAGTTCGACGTGCAGATGGGGCCGTGGACGCCGTTGGAGAAAAAGACCACCGCCATCCTGACCATCGCTTTCGGGCTCTGGCTGACCAAAGGTGTCCACGGCCTCGACTATTCCATCACCGGCGTCATGGCAATCGGAGCCCTGATCATCACCGGCGTGCTCGACTGGGAGGACATCCACAAGCACCTGGAGTGGGGCACGGTGCTGTTTATCTTTGGCGGGGGCATCTCGCTGGGCTTGGGCATGGACACCTCCGGGGCGGCGCGCTATTTTGCGAACTTGTTTTTCCCCCTGTTCAAGGGAACCGGCTGGCTGGTCATGTTCGCCGGGGTTGCCGTCTTCGGGGCGGTGGTCACCAACGCCATGGCCAACGTGGCTGCGGCGGCCTTGATTCTGCCGATTGTTATCCCTCTGGCGCAGCTGGAGGGGGTTGATCCGCGGGTGCTGGCGCTTTGTATGGGTATGGCCACGTCTTTTGCCCTGCTGCTGGTGATCGGCTGCCCGACCAACGCCATCGCCTACTCCTATCGCCAGTTCAACTCCTGGG
>JAGTUY010000236.1 GCA_018224455.1 Desulfosarcina sp. | reverse complement strand
TCGGTCTTCATGTCGAGCCGGTAAACAGCAGTGCGGTCGCTGTTAAGACCGAAGTTGTCCACTTCAAGGTTCAGGTCGGTGATGGCAGTGGAAAAGGGGGCGCTGTTGGAACGGTCGATAAAGTGGACGACACCCGCTTCCACTTTAAACCGATCGATGGTAACCACCGGCTCAAATTGGCCGGCCTTATCCCCGGCCTTATCCCCGGCCGCCGTCTCCTGCCCCTTGTCGTAGGCCCTAACCGCCAGAAATGGCAGGTACAGATCTCCCGTGGGCAAGCGTTTCAGGAAAATCTCGGGGCCGGACAAGTCCACCTGGGCCAGCCGAATCTGCCCGGTGAGCAGCCTTGAAGGCAACAGATCGAATTTCAGGTTCTTGTGGTTCACAAAGGGGTCGCCGTTGCCATCCGCCAGCTGGACATCCTGCAGAGAAAACAGCCCGGCCACCAGGAGATCCGGTTGGTTGTCTTCCCGCATGCGGAAGTTGATTTCGGTCTCCGTTTCCACCTGCAGTGCGCGCACCACCAGATTGGCAGGCAGCGTCACATAGGGCAGGTAGTGAGGCACCTGAAGCGATTTAAGACCAATTTGGGCCTTGGTTTCCCGTTGGGGGGCGAACGGCCGCGCCTTGCCATCCAGGGAGAGCGCGGCGCCGTCAATCCGGGCGGACAGATTGAACAGGGTGTAGACATCCACATCGGCCGGGCGGGAGGAGAGGTTAGAGACGTTCAGGTTCAGATCCGCGATGTGGTGGGTAACGGAGACCACGCGGTCGTCCATGGCGATCCGGCCGCCGGTGACGCGCGTGTCGTATACAGCCAGGGCGAATCCACCGCCGTCGGCCGCAGATTCCGCTTCCGGTGCGTTCCCCCCGCCGATATCTGAAAAATTGAATGTGGTCTCAGCGGTGCGCACCAAGGCGATGTCTGGATTGACCACGCGCACGGATTTGAGCACCAAAGCCCACTTGAACAGAGACGACGCCTGCAGGTTGAGGTAGGCTTCATCCAATTTTAAAAAGGGGGCGCCGCCGGTTTCGCGGATATTGAGATCTCTGACGGTGGCAGACAGGGTGATGGGGTTGATCCTTACCGGTCCCACCGTCACCTGCCGGTTGATCGCCGCGGCCACCTGCTTTTCCAGAAGGCTGCGAACGATGAAAGGGGCACCGATAAACCCCAAAAGGGTGTAGATCAGAAAGACAGCGGCAAGCGTGATCGCGGTCTTTTTTTGCCGAGGGGTCAGGTCAGTTGCTCTTATCATGTTGACGGTCCGTCGTTATAGGGATTGGCGAAGCGGCCAAGATTTCATCTATCACAATGCGCCGGCAATGACCTCCAGCGCCTGTTCTACTAGTGCGCGGTCCGCCTGGGCGCCCATGTGGCCCAACCGGAAAATCTTTTCAGCCAAGGGCCCGTAGCTGCCGGATACCACCAGGCCATGGTCCCGCAGGCGGCGATCCCAGGTATCCCAGGTGAAGCCCTCAGGGATCACGGCTGCCGTGACCGTGGGAGAGGGGATGGCTTTGGGCGCCGGGAACAGATCGATACCCATCTCGACCAGCCGTTGGCGGCATAACCGGGCCACCGCATCATGACGGTTAAAGCTGTTTGCCAGACCTTCATCCAGCAGCAGCCCGGCAGCCGTAAAAAGGGCGGCTACACCCTGCCAGCTGGGTGTGTAAGGGAAAAGGCGGTTTTCGACGGCATGCTGAAACGGCTTCAGCGCATCATAGCCCACATAGCCCACGGCATCGATAATCTCCCACGCCCGGGGACTCACCGACAAAAATGACATGTCGGGCGGCGCGGAAAGGCATTTCTGGGATCCCCCTAAACACAAATCGATATGCCAGTCATCGGCCAGGACCGGAACACCCCCGGCTCCGGCAACCGTATCCACATAAAACAGGGGGACCCGATAGGCATGCTTCAGCCTGCCCAGCTCTTCCAGGGGGTTGAGGGTGCCTGAGGGCGTCTCACAGTGAACAGCCGTGATCATACGGGGTTTGAATTCGGCGATGGCGGCTTCGATGCGGGCCATGTCGTTGATGGTTTCGTCATAGCTGAAACCCACGATCTTTACGTCGGCACCAATCGATTGGGCCATTTCGCCGATGCCATAGCCGAACACACCGGTGGCCACCGCCAACACCCGGTCACCAGGCACCAGGCAGCTTTTCAGAGCGCTCCACAGGGCCAGCATTCCCTCGCCGGACTGGATCACGATATCGTCCCGGGTGCCGAAAATCGCTTTCAGCCGACGCTGTGTGCGCGTGTAGAGCTCGACAAATTCGATCTCCAGGTCTCCGGAGCCATAGGGCTCCAAGTACACGTTGCGGATGGCATCGGGCACTACCACCGGACCGGGGACCATGGCGATGGGATAGGTTTGCATGACGGTCACTCCTCCACTGAATAATACTTGGTCTTGCCGGCAGTGTTGCGCTACACGTGGATGCTGCGAATCTGTGTGAGAACGGGTTGAATGCGTTCCCGGTACTCCGGCGGTATCATGAGAACGAACATGGGCTGATTGGCGACCAGACTGGCCGGCGCCGTGCCAAGTTGGCCGTCGGCATACTTCTGTCGATTTTCATCGGGCGTTAGAAACTGCATCACATCGGCAAAGTTGCCCGTGTATCCTTGGGCGTCGATATGCTCCAGGTGTTGAAGAAACACGTCATTGACCGTCAGGATATACGGGTCCATATCGGCAAATCCCGCCTCGCCGCAATTTCTGGCGGACACCATGCAGCGGCAGCCAAAGGGGCGAACCGGATAGAGGGGGCAGGCATGGTCCGCCAGCATCGGGCAGGGGCCGGCGGCGGGGTCCAGATGTTCCTCAGGCGGATCGCTGTCCCGGGCACAGATATCGGCCAGGCGATTGATCGATACCCGGGGCCTAAACCGGCCGGGATGGGATTGCCGGGCAATGGTTTCCAGGTGCCGCATTTCACGGGTTTTTTCCAGATGGGTAAATATCCGGTAGCCCTCCAGCGTAGTCATGGTGACGTTGGCCGTACAACAGTGGGCGCAGTATTTTTCACATGCCAGGTCAAATTCACCCACCAACTGATCGTAGATGTCGATCATTCTTTCCAGAATGGTCAGTTTGGCGTTCAGGTCCATTCAACAGACTTTCCATGAAGTAACGCTGCACGTTGTTCTAATCTCTCTTATACGCCAATCGATCGATTTTTTCCAGCGGTTCCAGGCCGGACTCAGATCTTGACAACGGTCGGACGGGTCGGTAGATCTGTGTCGCGCGGCGGACGTCTGCCGACCGGAAAGCCGGATGTGTGTTCAGCATCGGAAAAACCAGTCAGGCCCACTTTTTTATGGATTCGAATGGAGGATGCCATGATCAGCAAGGTCTATCTCATCGATATGCGCGCTACGATCAAAGAGAATTTTCTCGCTAAAATCGGACGCCTCATGGAAACTGCCGGGTTATCGACAATCCTCGACAAACGGGATCTGACGGCGGTGAAAATCCATTTCGGAGAGTTGGGCAATGCGGCCTTCATACGCCCGGTGTACATCCGAAAAGTGGTGGAAATGGTCAAGCAGGCCGGTGCGATGCCCTTTCTTACCGATGCCAATACCCTGTATGCAGGCACCCGCAGCGACGCTCCCCATCACCTGACCACCGCCATCGCCAACGGATTTGCCTACGCCGTGGTGGGCGCGCCGCTGATTATCGCCGACGGCTTGCGGGGTAAAAATGAAACCATGGTTCCGATCAATCAGAAGCGCTTCGAGTCGGTCTACATCGCCACGGATGTTGTGGAAGCGGATGCCCTGGTTTCTGTTGCCCACTTCAAAGGCCATGAATTGTCCGGCTTCGGCGGTACCATCAAGAATGTGGGCATGGGCTGTGCTTCCCGCAAAGGCAAGCTGGCTCAGCACTCCGGTTTGTCTCCCAAAATATCAGGCGAGCAGTGCATCGGCTGCGGCGAGTGTCTGGAGCATTGCTCCCAGCATGCCATCTCGATGCCGGACGAAAAGGCGCAGATTGACGTCGAGACCTGCATCGGCTGCGGTGAGTGTATCCTCATCTGTCCCAACGAAGCTATTTCAGTACAGTGGAGCCGGTCCATCCCGGTCTTTCTGGAAAGCATGGTGGAATACACCATGGGGGTACTCATGGGAAAGGCGAACAAATCCCTTTTCATCAATTTTATCACCGATGTATCCCCGGCATGCGACTGCTTCCCGGCCAACGACGCCCCCATCGTGAAAAATATCGGCGTCGTGGCATCCACCGATCCGGTGGCCATCGACCAGGCCTCGGCGGACCTGGTGAACGCGGAGCCGGCCCTGGCCGGCACCCGGTTGTCTGCGAACACCGCGCCCGGCGAAGACAAGTTCAAAGGCATCTATCCCGAGGTGGACTGGGAGATTCAGCTGGACTACGCTGAACGGCTGGGCCTGGGTACGCGGGCGTACGAGCTGGTGACACTATAGAAAGACAACCATGCTGAGAACATCGGTTCACATGGCCCTGCACATTCTGGCGCCGGCTGCCGTTGCCCGCCTTGCATTTCCCGATGGCTGGAAACGGGCCTGGATCGTAATGGTCGCCACCATGGCCGTCGACCTGGACCACCTGCTGGCCATGCCCGTCTTCGACCCCAACCGCTGCAGTATCGGCTTTCATCCCCTGCACACCTGGCCCGCCATGGCGGTGTTTCTGCTGCTGGCGGTCCTCCCCAAGACCCGGCTGGTGGGTGTGGGCCTGGCCATTCACATGGTGCTGGACGGACTGGATTGTTTGTGGATGGGGTGGGCTGGCGGCGCCTGAGCATGGGTTGTCAGGCAGCGCCTGTGGCAGATGACACAACCTGACCTACAGGCTGATCAGCGAACCGCAGAATTTCGAAGGGAGGCGTTTTTCGACCCGCCTTTTACCAGATTTTGATGCTGCGGCCCTTCAGCTCAAGCAATTCTTCCGTGGTGATTCTGAGCCGATCGGCCAAAATACCTGAAAAAACGCGATAAATAACATATCCAAAAGCCAGCTTGTCAGTGCCGGTCAGCTGTTCGATGTAGTAGATGTCCGTGGCCAGGCAGACCGTTTCTCCCAAGGTGACCGCCGACGCGCTGCGGGGTGCACACTCGATGGCGCCCATTTCACCGAATATATCGCCCCGTCGCTGAAGCAGGACCACCGGCTTGTTGTCCTTCATCAACCGGACTTTCCCGTAGATTAGGAAATAGAGCCACGTATCGGCGCTGCCCTCCTCGAAAATGGTTTCTCCCGGACTGTACTTCCTGATTTTACTCATGGACATCAGGTGATGGAGTTCGTCATCCTGAAACGGTTCGAAAATTTCAAACTTCTTGATGTCGTTCAGGATTCTCTGGTTTCCGTTTAAGAAATCGGTTTCCTGCATGGTATTCCTCGCTGGCCCGGCCGTCCCAAAAAAATAGTGAAGCGGTGGTGCCTGGTTGACAACAGATGGCTATTCTTCAATCTTAGTGTGAGCAGGCCTGAAGGCAACCTTTTTTTGTATAGGCCCTACGGCCTGTCAGACCGTTGTTCGAGCCTTGCGAACCAAGCCTTGATGACGGCGTTGGTCAAGGTGGCCAGCGGAACGGCGAAGAACAGCCCCCAGAGTCCCCACAAACCGCCGAACAGGAGCACCGCCACGACAATGGCCACCGGGTGAAGGTTCACCACGCCGGACAGCAGCAGCGGCGCCAACAGATTGCCATCAAGAATTTGGATGATCGCATAGACGACCATGGCCGAGGCAAATTCACTGCTCCATCCCCACTGGATGAAGGCGGCCAGTGCCATGACAAACCCCATGACCGTCACACCGATATAGGGAATGATCACCGACAGGCCGACGAACAGTGAGATCAACAGTGAAAACTGCAGCCCCAGCGCCTTGAACGCGGCATAACTGATCCCCCAGATGATCAGCAGCTCCCACCCTTTACCCCGGATGTAGTTGGTGACCTGGACGTTGGCCTCCTGCCACACCGATTCGGTAAGATCCATGTTGTCAGGCAGAAAACGCCGGCCCCAGCCCAGAATCACCCCCTTGTCCTTGAGCAGAAAAAAGACCATGAAGGGCACCAGCACCAGATATACCACCAGGTGGAGAAGCCCCACGACCGAGGCCAAGGACAGGCTCAGGACTCGTTTGCCGAGCGTGGATATGCCGGTGTTGAGAAAATCGATAACCTGCCTGACCTGTATTTCAGAGATAAGTTCCGGGTAGCTGGTGGGGAGTTGAAGCAGTCTATATTGAACGGTGGCCAGCATACTGGGCAGCTGCTGAACCAGCTGGCTGACCTGCTTGACTGTCAAGGGAATCAGCCACAGCGTTATGACGATCATACCGACCATGAAGACCGTAAAGACAATCGACACGGCAGCCAGGCGGGGCATGCGGGAGCGCTGAAGCAGGCCGACCATGCCATCGAGCAGGTAGGCGATGATGATGCTGATAAATACAGGCGCCAGAAGACTGCCCAGAAAATAGACCAGGCCCGCTCCCACCAGCAGCATGATTCCCAGAATTACCCGCTGGGGGTCGGAAAAATGTCGTTCCTTCCACGTTCTGAACAGTTCAAACATGGGTCGAGTCACCTGTTGCGTTCAAAATAAAATCGGCCGGTGCCGAAAAAAGACCATCGACACCGTTAATATCGGTATTCGTATGCTATCCCTAAAGTGTCCATGCCCTCATTAGGAGAGGCCAGGCCTGCATTGGAGGCATGGGCGAAGGCAAGGAACACCCGGTGGTGACGGTCGACGGCATAGCCGATCTCGATGGGAATCCTGAATAGCACCCGTGATCCCAGTGACTTCTGGTCGGCCGAATCGGTATCCCGATGGCCGTCGTGCAGGGCCAGACCCAATCCCGCTGAAAAAAAGAATGCCGAATGCGTCTCCCACTGGAGCAGGAAGCCCCCATACACCTTGCTGGTGTCGCCCCGCGTGTTGAGGCTGGCCCCTGCGTTGGGATACGCCATGGCGGCAAGCAGGTGGAACAGCGGGCG
>JAGTUY010000235.1 GCA_018224455.1 Desulfosarcina sp. | reverse complement strand
TGTTCCCGGCTGCGGCGCCAGCGGCTGTTCGAAATCGCCGACGGAATGGGGTGCACCAAACTGGCATTGGGGCACAACAAGGACGACGTCATCGAAACGCTTTTTTTAAACATCTGTTATGCCGGGGAGATCAGCACCATGGTGCCGCGGCAGGAACTGTTCAACGGGCGGCTCATCGTGATCCGACCACTGGCGATGGTCGATGAAAACAGCATCCGGCGCTTTGCCGAGGCCCAGGCCTTTCCCCTTTACGCCAATCCGTGTCCATCGGCCGGGGCCACCAAGCGTTCGGAAATCAAAGCGATGCTGGACGGGCTTTACCGAACCAACCGCAAGATCAAGGGCAATATCTTCCGGGCCATGAGCCATGTGAAGATGGATTACCTGTTAAAATAACCCCAAGGCGATCATTCGTCAGCCAATAGGCAGATCATGAAAGATGTACAAAATGAGCGGGATCACCGCAATATCCCGATCGACAAAGTCGGCATCAAAAACCTGCGCTACCCCATACGCGTCAAAGACCGCCGCGACGGATCCCAGAGCACCATCGCTTCGATCAACATGTACGTGGACCTGCCCCAGGAGTACAAAGGCACGCATATGAGCCGGTTCGTCGAGATGCTTCACCTGTTGAACCCGGAGGTCTCGCTGAAGAAATTTTCCGTGCTGCTGGAGGCCATGAAAAGGAATCTGGACGCCGCCTCGGCGCATATCGAGGTGAGTTTTCCTTATTTTATCGAAAAGCAGGCCCCGGTAAGCCATGCACCGGGGCTGATGGACTACAACTGCCGGATTACCGGGTCCAGCAATTCATACAACGACATCGACCTGGTTTCCGAAGTCAACGTACCCATCACCTCGGTCTGCCCCTGTTCCAAGGAGATTTCAGACCATGGCGCCCACAATCAGCGCGGCATCGTCCGGCTTCAAACCCGATTCAAAAAGTTCATCTGGCTGGAGGACATGATCGAACTGGTCGAATCCTGCGCCTCTTGCGATGTCTTTTCGGTGCTGAAGCGGGTGGATGAGAAAAATGTGACTGAACGGGGGTTTTCCAACCCGAAATTTGTCGAGGATGTGGTCCGGGACATCTCCGAACGCCTGATTGCCGACGATAATATCACCTGGTTTTCCGTCAGCGCCGAAAACTTCGAATCCATCCATAACCACAGCGCCTACGCGCAGATCACCAACGGCGTCGTGCCGGCCGGCTGATGCCGCTTCGGGCGGTGCTCAGCGGACGGCTTTATTCAGTTGCCTGCGCGGTCGATCCGCGCAACCCATGCCAACTCTTGAGGATGGAGGCAAAACGTTGGACCGAATAATGATCGTTGATGAAGATTGCCGCATGCGCCGCAAACTCGAGCGCCTCCTCATCAGTTCGGGCTATCGTGTCCTGAAAACCGAATCAAGCGAGATGATGCTTGAGACGATCATTCACACGCCAATCGACCTGATCATCATGGAAGCCGTCCTGCCGGGTCTTAGCGGCCAGGAAACCCTTTCTAAATTGCGTGAGAGCAGGCAGCGTTGTCCGGTTATCATCCTGGCCAAGACCGCTACCACGGATGACGTTATCAAGGCATCCAAACTGGGCGCATTCGATTACGTACTGAAACCATTCGTCGATCAAGACATGCTGAAGTTGATTGGTATGGCCCTGGAAACCGGGCGTTTCATGCGGTCACCGATCAGCCTTGATCAGGACCCGGTTCAAACCAGCGGCGATCATTTTGTCGGACGGTCGCAACCCATGCAGGCGGTCTACAAGGCCATCGGTCGTGTGGCGCCGACGGATACAACCGTGTTGATCCGCGGTGAATCGGGTACGGGAAAGGAGCTTGCCGCCCGGGCGATCTATCAGCACTCAAAAAGAGTGAACGGCCCTTTCGTCATTGTCAATTGCGTGGCGATTCCGGAAAGCTTGTTGGAAAGTGAGTTGTTCGGCCATGAGAAGGGGGCCTTCACTGACGCCGACCGGCAGCGGATCGGTAAAATCGAATACGCCGATAAGGGAACGGTTTTTTTAGATGAAATCGGTGATATACCGTTGAGCATACAGGCCAAGCTGCTGCGCCTATTGCAGGAAAAGAGCATCGAGCGCATCGGTGGCCAACGACCCATCCAGACAGACGTCAGGATTATTGCCGCCACCAATGCCGATCTCGAAGCTAAAATAAAAACGGGCCGATTCCGTGAGGATTTGTACTATCGCATCAATGTCGTCTCTTTGAGCTTACCCGCGCTCAGGGAGCGCGTTGAGGACATCCCTTTGTTGGCAGACTATTTCATGGCCAAGTTTTCGAAAAGCCTGGGTGTCCGGATTCCGGGCATTTTGCCGCAAGCCAAAGCGATCCTGAAGCGTTACGATTGGCCCGGCAATGTGCGAGAACTGGCCAATACCGTTGAAAAAAGTCTGATTTTCAGCAAGGGCCGTCCGGTTGGCGCCCAAGAGGTCTCATATTTGGTCTCCGGTCAACGGACGGCGCAGATCGACATACCCGAAAACGTCGATGCGGTGATCAAGCGTTGGGTCAGAAACCATATGAGCAGCGGCAAGAGCAACTTGTTGGCCGACCTGACCGACCACCTGACGCGGCTGATTATTGGCGAAACGCTCACCGCCTGCAGCGGCAATCGCAGCCAGGCTGCCAAGCGGCTGGGGATCTCCCGGCCGACGCTGCTCTACAAATTGAACAAAATCGATTTCAATACACCGTCCCGCGAGGAAACTGATAAATAATGCTTTACCATTGTAAAGTTTTTTGACACCTAAAATTCCATCCAGCCATCGTCCACGACACCGTTCCTGCCGGCGCATATCTTTTGATCCTGCTGAAAACAATATCAAAAAAAGGTAATTTTTTATTTTTGGGTTATTGATTGAATTATGGTATGAAGTTTGCGGATGAGTGTTCGGTGAAACCCGGCTGATCATGGATGTCGGTGGCCGGCAATACAAGCAGGGACCCACAGACGGCAGGACTGCAGTATGAAAATCGATGCGTTACCAGATCGGCACGAGCAACCCGAAACCCGAAACCTGGTGCTGACCGTGATGCTGGTCGCCGGGGTGCCGCTGCTTTTCATCGGATTTGTTATCATTCAGCAATTCGGGGATGCCTACCGGACCAAGATCACCGATCATTTGACGATATTGGTCAAAAAACACAGCCGGACGATCGACAATTTTCTGATTGACAGTCTTGGAGATATCCGTGTGCTGGCCAGGTCGCATCCCGTCGAAGAACTGGCCGATACCGTTTTCCTGACCAAGACGCTTGCCATACTGCGCGAAGAGTACGGTGGTGTATTTGTCGATCTGGGCCTGATCGATCCCCAGGGGGTCCAGCAAGCCTATTCGGGTCCCTTCAACCTGGCCCAAGCCGACTACGCCAACACCGTTTGGTTTTATGAAACCCAGCTAAGCCAATATTATATCAGCGATGTGTTCACCGGTCTGCGGGGCTCGCCCCATTTTATCGTAGCGGTGAAAATACCCTGGAAGGACCAGGGGTGGATATTGCGGGCCACCGTCGACTTCAATGCCTTCAATGACCTGGTGTTCAACATCCGAATCGGAACGACCGGCATTGCTTTTATCCTTAATCGGGCAGGAGAACTCCAGACCAAACCCCACATTGCTGTTGACGGCCTAAAAGAGATTTACAGGGGCGTCCTGGAAGCCAAACTGGAGGCTGACAAAGTCCTCGTAGCCAATTTGACAACCGACAATGTCCTACTCGAGGAAAATCCGGATTCCTTCGGCAATGGCCTTATTTTTGCCGTTACCCCCTTGAACAACGGAAGATGGATACTGATTTTCCAGCAGGAGGTATCGGATGCCTTTGCGACCTGGAACACGACCAAAATTAACGCCGTCCTCCTTTTCCTCTTCTGGGCCGCAATTGTTGCTCTCTTCACCTATTTCATCTCACGGCGCATGACCCTTCGGATCGAGGAAGTCATCATCGAAAAGGACAAAATGAGCGACCAGGTGGTCGAAGCAGGCCGATTGGCCTCCATCGGTGAACTGGCGGCCGGCATCGCCCATGAGATCAACAACCCGGTGGCCATCATGGTGGAGGAGGCGGGTTGGATCCAGGATTTGTTGGCGGAGGATGATCCGGCCACGGCGGACAACCTTGCCGAAATCCAAAGGGCCTCCACTCAGATCAAGACCCAGGGAGGGCGCTGCAAGGAGATTACCCACAAGCTGCTGTCCTTTGCGCGCAAGACCGACCCGACGGTCAAACAGATCGATCTCAATGAGATGGTCCAGGAGATGATTACCCTGGTCGATCAGAAAACCCGCTACGCCAGCGTTCAGATAGAGACGCAATTGGACGCCGGCCTGCCGCCGGTGTGGGCGTCGACCGCGGAATTGCAGCAGGTCCTGCTCAACCTGCTTAACAACAGCGTCGACGCGATGGATTCGTCGGGCGGGAATATCCATATCAGCACGCAGTTGAACGATGACCAGATAGTTCTCAAGGTTGCCGACAACGGCATGGGGATCGCCGAAGCCAATCTGGCCCGAATTTTTGACCCGTTCTACACGACCAAGCCGGTGGGGCAGGGGACCGGGCTCGGTCTTTCGATCTGTTACGGGATCATCCAAAAGCTGGGCGGAGACATCCAGGTGCAAAGTACCAAAGGCAAGGGCACGACCTTTTCCGTTTTTTTACCGGTCTCAACAGACAAAATCGGCGCCCTTTAAGATCAGAGTTGCAACAAATCTGTGCGCCAACCTTAAAAGGAGGGATAACCATGGCATACCTAAGCTCAACTTTAGTTCACCCATCCGTTCTGCTGGTGGATGACGAAGCACCTTTTTTGGAAACGCTGTCCAAGCGTATCGCCAAACGAGAATTGAAGGTGGCCTCGGCCTTGAGCGGGCAGGAAGCCCTTGACACACTCAAAGCCGAGGATGGGGCTTCCAATTTCGACGTGGTCATCCTGGATGTCAAAATGCCGGGCATGGATGGTCTGGAGACGCTGGCAGCCATCAAACTGAAGCACCCCAACCTGGAGGTTATCATGCTGACCGGTCATGCGACCGTGGAAAGCGCCATCGAAGGCATGAAGGCCGGGGCATTTGATTATCTGATGAAACCTTGTGACATCGATTTGCTGTTGGCCAAAATCAATCGAGCCGTGGTAAAAAAACGCGAGCATGAAGAGAAGATACTCCAGGCCAAGGCTCAAATGATCGCCCTGCGAAGGGGTTACTAAGTGAGGACACATGGCGACCAGCAACCCTAAGATCCGCCTGCTTCTGGTGGACGACGAGGTCGGCTATCTGGAGGTGCTTTCCAAGCGCCTTGGGAAAAGGGGTCTCGTTGTAACCACCGCCAGCACGGGGCAACAGGCCATTCAGACTTTACGCAACAACGATTTTGAAGTGGCTGTGGTCGATCTTAAGATGACCGACATGGATGGCATCGAAGTCCTCAACATCTTCAAGAAAATGGACCCCGATCTGGCGGTCATCATTCTGACCGGTCACGGATCTGAACAGGCGGCCCGTGAAGGCATAGAAAAAGGTGCCTTTGATTATCTCACCAAGCCCTGTAGCCTTGAGAATCTGTTGGACATCATTCATGCTGCATGCAACCCGTGATGGTAGCCGGCGCTACCTGAAAAAATTCAGGGAGAGGGTATGTTTTTAAAAAATAAATTGGTACAGCTGTGCATGGCGCTGGGAATCGGATTGATCGTCATGCTCCTGCCACGCCCGGAAGGAACCCAGTTCGAGATCATCGGCGATCCGGAAAAAGAAATACGCAATCAAGTCGGAGCTCATTTTGACACCGATGTCAGTGGCATTCAGAAGATCAAGGGGTATATCTTAAAGGCACGCAACCCGGGGCAACCCGAGGCAACCGCCAAGCACATAGAAGATGCGGCCGCCCGCTTGGGGTTATCAGATGTCCGCGTGGTTTACGTCGACGGCATGTCACCCACGGCCAAGCGTTTTCTGGCCATGCTGGCCTTTTTACTCTTTCTGTTCATCTTCGAACCGATTCCACTGGAGATAACCGCCGTCTGCATCGGCGTGCTGCTCATTCTGACCGGGGTGACCGATGTCAAAGCTGCCTGGGCGCCCTACATGCACCCGGTCGTGGTCTTCATCATGTGCTGCCTGGTTTATGCCATCGCCATGGAAAAGGCCGGGCTGACCCAGCGCCTCGGTCAGGCCATCGCCCGCAAAGCCGGCGACAGTGTCACCCGCTTTACCTTTCTTTTGTCCGTGGGACTCGGGTATGCCTCGGGCCTGTTTCACGATGCGGCTGCCGCGGCCATCGGCATTGCCACCATGCTGCCCCTGATGCGGGCGGCGGGAATCAAGCCCTACACGAAAACGGCCAAATTCATGATGCTGTCAGTCGCTTTCGCATGCTCGGCCGGCGGCATGATCACCCTGGTCGGCGGCGGCCGCAACATGGTCGCAGCGGCATTTTTAAAAGAGTTCACCGGCCTGGAACTGACCTTTTTCGACTGGATCAAGTTCGCGGCACCGGCCGGCCTGATTACGGTTCCCCTGGCCGTGCTGATCCTGTACTTCGTCTACCGCCCCGACAGCAGCTTCAAACTGCCCCGGTTCGACGAAAAGATGGGACCGTGGACGACCCTGGAGATAAAGACCACGGCCATCTTGGTTATCGCTTTCGGGATGTGGCTCACCAAGGGCATCCACGGTCTTGATTATTCCATCCCGGGGATTCTGGCCATTGCCGCGCTGGTCCTTGCCGGGGTGCTGGAATGGGAAGACATCCACAAGCATCTGGAATGGGGTACGGTGCTGTTTATCTTCGGCGGGGGCATCTCTCTCGGCCTGGG
>JAGTUY010000234.1 GCA_018224455.1 Desulfosarcina sp. | reverse complement strand
CCTGAACCTCTGAACCCCGAACCTCTCTCAACCCTGAACCTCTGAACCCTGAACCTCTGAACCCTGAACCTCTTTCAACCCTGAACCCCTGAACCCCTGAACCCTGAACCTCTGAACCCTGAACCTTTAAACCCTTGAACCCGCGAACCGCTGCGAAAAGGCGGTTGGTTGGCAACCGAGGAGCACCCCATGTCCAAAAAACCCGCGTGCGAGCATTGCGGCCACCCTCTGGCGCTGAAACGGACCTGACGCGCGGTGGTTTTCCGCTGCACGGGCTGCAGCGCCGAATACCCGCTGGCAAAATTTATCCATCTCATGGACGACGCCATGGAGCAGCAGTTAGCCGGTCTGCGCTGTGACAGGATATAGCCGCCGTGATGATCCTCAACAACCTGTTCCCGGTGTTCGCACTGATCGGTCTGGGCGTTCTGCTCAAACACCTTCAACTGACCAGTGAGACTTTTCTCAGATCCTCGGACCGGCTGGTGTACTTCATCTTTTTCCCGGCCATGCTCTTCTGGAAGATCGGTTCGGCACCCTCGGTTGACAACGGCGCCACCGACCTGATTGCCGCTGCCATTTGCGCCGTGGCCATCGTCTACCTCGTCAGCGCGGTGTGCCTGAAAGTGTTCAAGGTGTCGAATTTCGCTGCCGGTTCCTATTCACAAAGCTGCTACCGCTTCAACACCTACGTGGGGATGGCCGTCGTATTGAACGCCCTGGGCGAAACGGGCGTGTCGCGGTTCGGCATCCTGATCGGGTTCATCATTCCCATCGTCAACGTGCTGGCCGTATCCACCCTGATCTGGTACACCGGCCGGGCCATCGGCACCCGTGAGCGGCTGCGTATCACCCTGCGCGCCCTGATTTCCAACCCGCTGATCATCGGCTGTCTGGCCGGCATGGCCTATTCCAGGGCCGTCGGCGAATTCCCGGTGTTCCTGGACAACACCTTTCGCCTGTCCGCCATGGTGACGCTGCCCCTGGCCCTGCTCTCCATCGGCGGCACCTTGACCCTGAAAAACCTTAAATCCCACCTGGGACACGCATTTTTGGGATCTGCCATCAAACTGCTGGTCCTGCCCGTCGCCGGCTGGTTTTGTCTAAAGGCCTTTGATGCCTCGCCCCTCTCCTTTCAGGTGGGCATGCTTTTTTTCAGCCTGCCCACCTCGCCGGCCATCTTCGTGCTCTCCTCCCAGCTCAACAGCGACACCGAATTCGCATCCGCGGCCATCGTCCTGTCCACACTGTTGTCTTTCTTCTCCATGGGTGTTGTGCTATTGACCTTTTAACAGGAGCGGCATCTTGGAAGAAGCACAACAACAGACATTCAAACTGGTCATCGAATACGACGGTTCGGGTTTCCACGGCTGGCAGCGGCAGAAAAAGGATCGCACGGTTCAGGAAACCATCGAGCAGGCCCTGGCCGCCATGACCCGGGAGAAGGTGACCGTCATCGGCTCGGGCCGCACCGACGCCGGCGTCCACGCCCTGGGCCAGACCGCTGGCTTTAAAACCCGCTCCCGTCTGGATGCCCGTGTTTTTTTAAGCGGCCTGAACAGCCTGCTGCCCGGTGATGTGGTCGTGCGTGCATGTGAGCAGATGCCCGACACCTTCCACGCCCGCTTCGACGTGATCTCCAAGCGCTACCGCTACCATATCCTCAACCGGCCGATCGCCCCGGCCATCGGCCGGCAGTTCGTCTGGCACATCCGTAAACCCCTGGACACGCCGGCCATGGCTGAAGCGGCCGGCATCTTCCTGGGCCCCCATGATTTCAAGGCCTTTGAAGGCACGGGCAGCCCCAGAGACCACTCCGTGCGCACCGTAACCGATTCTACCATCAAGGAAACCGGCAGCAACCTGACCTATGATGTCGAAGCCGATGGGTTCCTGCGCTTCATGGTGAGAAATATCGTGGGAACGCTGGTCGAAGTGGGATTGGGAAAACTCGATACGCCAACCGTTCGAGCCATTCTGCAGTCGAAAGACCGCTCACGGGCCGGCGCCACGGCACCGCCCCAAGGCCTGTTCTTGATGGATGTGGCATACGAGTGAAAACGGGTTTACCCGCAATGAGCCCCGGACACCAGCTATAGCGGCGTCAACCCAGATTCCACCATCGCATCAGACGCATTTTCACGGGTTGATGTAATGTCTGATTCGTTCTTGACACCTATTCTTCAAATGGATTAGTATAATCTCATCCTTCCGAATCCATTACCAATTTATGCCAACTCACTAAAGCGACACCTTTTGGGCCGACTGGCATGGGGACTGAATGTGTTCACCCACGGCAAGACAACACGGTGCGCAACGCGAAGGCTTGCGGACAGGCATCTTCAAGCGCAGGTTGAGAAATACGCACGACTCATCCAGGCCGGGCAGATCATTACCTCCGAACTGAATGTTGACGCGCTGTTCGACGTCATATCCGATCAGACCGGCACGATTCTGAATGTCGAACGATGCTCAATATTTTTAGTCGATGAAAATGAACGCCATCTTTGCTCGTTCGTCGCCGCCGACATGGAGTCCGATCAAATTCGATTTTCTACCGACCAGGGCATCGCCGGATGGGTCTTTTGCAACAAAATGCCCCAGGTCGTGAACGACGCCTATGCCGATTCGCGCTTCTACAGGGAGGTGGACAAAAAAACAGGGTTTCGGACAGTCAATATACTCTGCGTGCCATTGGTGGGTCATCGCAGGAACTGCATCGGGACCATGCAGGTGCTCAACAAAAGGGAGGGGGATTTCACAGACGACGATGTCGATATCCTGACCTACATGGCCAGCTACGTGGCGGTCGCCCTTGAGAACTCATTTCTTTATGAAGCGTTGAAGGAGACCGACCGAGCCAGGCAGAAAGCGGTCAATCACTTGTCCCACGAACTGAGAACCCCCCTATCGATTCTATCTTTTGTGTTGACGCGATTTGCCGACACCGCCCATGACCACGACTTGACCCACCTGACCAAGACGATTGAAAGAGGCCGACGCTGCATCGACAGGCTCCACAACATCCAGGAAAAGGTGGAGGACATCGTCGGAAGAAAAATGGTTGAATGCGAAAAGCAATATACGCGGATTTTTGAGGATCTGATCAGCCTGATCGAAGAAACCGGTGAGAACGCGACCCTTCAGTGTGGACAATTGGCGGCGCATGTCGTCGCCCGCATCAAATCAATTTTGGATTTTGAACCGGAACGCATCGAAACCATCCGGGTCGACCTCTTCATGAAAGATATCCACGATCAAGCCGCCGATATGATCCGGAACCGACGCCTGAAGGTTGCACTGGCAGTCGAAGAGGGTCTGTACATAAAAATGGATAAAAAGGTTCTTAAAAAAGTATGTGGCGGCCTGTTGAAAAATGCCATTGAAAACACCCCCGACGAGGGGACCATCGCCTTGCGGGCAGGCGCCACAAGCGACGATATCTTCATGGATTTTCGCGATTACGGCATCGGCATTTCACCGGAAGACAAGAAGAACATATTCAACGGGTTCTTTCACACCCAGCCGACCCGGCACTATTCATCCAAAACACCCTATGCCTTCAACGCCGGGGGCACGGGAACCGACCTGCTGCGAATGCGGACCTATGCGGAACGGCTTGGGTTCAAAATCGATTTTTCGAGCCAGCGCTGCCGTTTCATAGCGGGTGATGTCGTTGCCTGCCCGGGCAGCGTATCCTTGTGCACCAACATAACGGCTGAAATGGATTGCATGGCTTCGGGGGGCAGTCTGTTCACGGTCAGGTTCCCCAAAATTGAAGGGTTCATTCGAAATTGGTGATTGCTTGACAAACCATTTTTTTATTTAATCGGGAAAGAGAGGGCACACGGATGAAAAAAAAAGTCACCCTGCAAGGGAAAACGATCCTGGCCGTCGACGATGAACCTGACATCCTGGAATCGATCCAGGAAATAGTGGTTCGATCGTCTCAAGGGTTACTATGAAAAGCAATTCGGTCCCGGCTGGCTCGACGAATACAAAGGCTCTTGGCATTAGCATTGTCCGGGTGAGACCAGGCGGTTGCAAATGGGCGATGGCGATCATTGATTTCAAACCGTCGATTCGATGGCAACGGCAATCAGGATGGTGCACGAAATGGCCAACAATCGTCTACATCAGCTGATCAAGTCCCTGAATCCGGTTGACTGCGTTCAAACGGTGCTGCAGCACCGCAGGATTGCCCTGGCCGTCATTGCCGCGTTGACGCTCCT
>JAGTUY010000233.1 GCA_018224455.1 Desulfosarcina sp. | reverse complement strand
AGTCCATTCATCCGATGGATTATGACATGAAGACCATCGGGGCCGATTCAAATCAATGCAGTCAATTTGCTGTGCGACCAGGCCAGAGCTACCTATGGACTGATGCCCCTGAGCAGTATCCGATGGCTGCCATCCTGCCCCTAACCGCGCAGTTTACTCCGGCGGCCTGCCATCAAGATCCTTCATGTTGAACAGCACGTCGTTCTCCCAGTAGGATTGCTCCAGTCTGGCCTGATGTGCTTTCAGGGCGTCGCCCTGCCGGCTGGCCAGCTCGTGGACCAGGTAATTGATCAGGCAGGATAGGGGCGTGGGGCTTCCCAGGAACGGTATAAGCTTGGATGCGGCTATCAGCTGGTGGTCGGCGAATTGGAGCACCGGGCAGGTGGCGCTGTCGGTGATCACCACCAGGGTTTGCCCCAGGCGTTTGACCAGCTTGCCCAGGCGAATCAATTCGTTGGGATAGCGTGAGGTGGCGATGATCACGACGACGCTGTCCGCCGGGGCGATGGTCAGCCAGTCGATGGTGGTGCGGTCGCTGCCCTTCAAGATACGGATGTTCTCCCGCACCTTGGTCATGGCCCAGCCCATGTAATAGGCCAGCGTATAGGAGAGGCGCGAGCCGATCACGTGTATCGGCACCCGTCGGTCCAGCACGTCGACCACCGCTGCCATGGTGTCGACGTCAAGGGAATGGTAAAGCTGCTGGAGATTGTCGATCTCATCGGCAACGGTTCTGCGGAATCGGACAGCGCCGGGAGCCTTCATGTCCGCGATATCCAACCGGTCCAGCAGGGTCAGTTCCGTGTCCACGAAATCTCGCAGGGCCTGTTGAAAATCGCTGTAGCGGTCATAGCCGATGCCGGAAACAAACCGCACCACGGTGGCCTCGCTGACCTCACAGGCCTCAGCCAAGTCCTTGGTGGTCATGAATACCGCTTTGCGCGGCTGGGATGTAATGTATTCTCCCAGAATACGCCCTTTGGGCGTCAGCTCTTGGATGCTTTCGGAAATTTTCTCGATCAGGGGGTGCAGTTTTAACCTTGTCACCACGGCCTCCACGCGCATGTTGTATGTAAAACATTCAAAAGAAAAAAACCTTGCATCAATTTACAGCCACTATTCTTTGCATATGACCCTTGTCGATACCAAACCACAGCTAGACGCAAGCGCGCAATAATAAACTCGCAACCAATCCGAAATGCCATCAACCTATTAAGATTGTTTTATTTTAGGTTTATTTCTGGCCCATGGCCGCCGTTCGCCGAACCGGCCAACCAAAAAATTGCACGGAATTTGACCTTTAAATTTGACTTTTATAATTTCATATGAAAGAAAAACATTCAATATATTCCTTCACCCATAACCCATAAATACCATTCAAGAGGAGCAGCAAAATGAACTCGAAAGGTCTCAGCGGCGGCATATACAAACCCTTGTCGCCCGAAGGGATTGACGCCATTCACAGCGCAGCAATGACAATCCTGGAAAAAACCGGTATCGCCTATGAAGCCGGATTGGATGCAACCGTAGATATGTCGGCCGACGCGGGTGCCATGGTTGACCGGGAGATGAAACGGATCCGGTTTCCCCGTGAACTGATCCTCGAATCGATCGCCACGGCGCCTTCTCAGGTGATTCTGCACGCCCGCGACGGAAAAAATGATCTGGATCTGACCGAAGACAAGGTTCACCTGGGCACGGGCGGCGCGGCCGTAAAAATTCTCGATATGGAAACCGGCCTGCCGCGGTCGTCGACCCTCAAGGATCTGTACGACCTCGGACGACTGGTGGACCGTCTCGATCACATTCACTTTTTCCTGCGTCCCTGCATCCCCACGGATATCCCTGAAGTCGACTATGACGTGAACATGTTCTACGCCTGCCTCAAGGCGACCGGCAAACATGTCATGAGCGGCGTCAACGACGAGGCAGGACTGCACCGCATCATCGACATGGCCGCCCTGCTGGCCGGCGGGAAGGCGCAGTTGCAGGCCAAGCCGTTTATATCGATTATCACCTCGTTTGCCATTTCACCGCTGAAGCTGTGCACCCAATCCACACGGATCATGCAGGCGTGCAATCGCCGGGGCATCCCCGTGGCCCTATCCGCCGCGCCCATGTCCGGCTCCACCAGCCCCATGACCATGGCCGGTACCTTGGCCCAGCTTCATGCGGAGCAACTGGCCGGCATCACCATCTGCCAGCTGACCCAACCCGGTGCGCCGCTGCTCTATGGCGGCATTCCAGGCATGGCCAACATGGCCACCATGGGCTACCTGGGCGGCGGCGTGGAATGCGGCATGATGAATGCGGCCATCCACCAGCTGGCCGCTCACATTAAGGTCCCCAACTACAACTCCGCCGGGCTGACCGATGCCAAACTGCCCGATGCCCAGGCCGGCTGGGAAAAGGCCATGACCATCCTGTTGGGTGCCATGGGCGGTTCCAACTACATGCACCACAGCGCCGGCATGCTGGAGTCCATGCTCACGGTGGCGCCCGAACAATACGTGATCGACGATGAAATCATCGGCATGGCCTGCAAGGTGCTCAAGGGAATCGAGGTGGACGCTGAGCATCTGGCCTTAGAAGTCATCAACACGGTGGGGCCGTCCGGCAATTTCATGATGTCGCCCCATACGATGAAATACATGCGCAGCGAGTACTTTCAGGGAAACGGCGTGACGGACAGCAAAAGCCGCCATCAGTGGGAGCAAGGTGGATCCATGGACACCCGCGAACGAGGCAAAGCCATTGCCCGCAAGATACTGGAGGCCCCGGAATCACCATATATTCCTGAGAACATCGATCTAACGATTCGGGAGAATTTTAATATTTTGCTGTAGGCATATTGAGGAGAAGGTGGTGGACCTCTGATGTATTTTGCCGGCAAAGGCCATCAAATTCGGCGCCTTGCGTGCATCCTGCCCGGTGAGATGGCCTTTGGGCGGCCGATAGAAACCCGGACTGGTGCCATCTGAACGATTGACCTAAAGGGGAGGATATGGCAAGCTGGCCTCATTCATTCGCCCGGCGTATCATACCATCCGCAAGGTTCAGACAACACCGCTCGATTTTCCGATGGCGTCGGTTGTAAATCACACGAATCACTATCTACGGCCACCCAAATACAATGAATCACAGGTGATTGATGGAAGAGATTATCCGATATGTTGGCAGTAATTACCCCACCATTATTAGGCTGACCACTGAACATCTCTACCTGGTGAGCATCTCCGTCGGTGCGGCGATTCTCAGCGGTGTACCGATTGGGATCTTAATCACCAAGGACAAGAAGCTGGCGGATGCAGTTTTGTATATCGCCTCGGTGATCATCACCATTCCTTCCGTGGCAATGTTCGGCCTGATGATTCCTTTGCTGTCGCTGGTCAACCGCGGTATCGGATTTTGGCCGGCGGCAATCGCCATATTCTTGTATTCGCAGCTGCCGATCATCCGCAACACGTATACCGCGATCAACAATATCGATCCAGCGCTGCGTGAAGCGGCTAAAGGCATGGGCATGAGTGACTGGCAGCGGCTGGCAAAAGTTGAAATTCCGCTTGCCGTCCCCGTCATCATGGCAGGGGTCAGAATGGCGGTGGTAATGAACATCGCCGTTGCGACGATCGCCGTATATATAGGCGCGGGAGGACTGGGCACCATTATCAACGAGGGGATTACCGGTTCCAATAGCATCAAGTTGATTGTCGGTGCGATCGCCGTTTCACTGCTGGCGATCATCGCGGATTATCTCTTTTTATTTATTCAAAAAATGCTGACACCAAAAGGTTTGAGTGGAGCGATGCCATGATTCGACTGGAAAATTTGACTAAACATTTCGAAGTGCCGGGGAAAGAGCCGATCATTGCCGCCAATAACGTTTCCATGGAAGTCGGCAAAGGGGAGATTTGTATCTTTTTGGGGCCGTCGGGCTGCGGGAAAACCACGGCGTTGAAAATGATCAACAAACTGATCCCAAAGACATCCGGGAAAATCTATATTGACGGCAAGGATACGGACGATCTTGATCCGATCACCTTGCGGCGTGAAATCGGCTATGTGATTCAGCAAATTGGCTTGTTCCCCAACATGACCATTGAAAGCAATATCTGCGTGGTGCCGGATCTGCTGAAAATGGACAGGAAAAAAAGCCGGGAAAAGGCCCGTGAGTTGATGGAGATGGTCAACCTGGACGCAGCTATCTTTTTAAAGCGCTATCCTCGGGAACTTTCCGGCGGCCAGCAGCAGCGCATCGGAGTGATCCGCGCACTGGCTGCCGATCCGCCTGTGATGCTAATGGACGAGCCTTTCGGGGCCATTGACCCCATCAATCGAGCAGTGATTCAGGACGAATTTTTGAAGCTGAATGCGAAACTGGGTAAAACCGTTCTGTTTGTCAGTCATGACATCAACGAAGCCATAAAAATGGGAGACAAAATTGCCATTTTCCGTGAAGGCATTCTCGAGCAGTGTGATACGCCGGATGAGATCCTCTCCAATCCGGCCAACAGCTTTGTTAAAGAATTTGTGGGCACGGATCGCGCCTTAAAACGGCTCAAACTTGTTAAGGTTACCCAAGCGATTATGCCCTTTCGAATGGCCGTCAATTCCGATGACCCACTGGATAAAACGGCCGATGAGATGCGCAATTGCAATGACCACATCGCCGTGATGGTCGGCCCGCGGGGTCGTGCACGGGGTTACATTACCAAAGAAGAGATCAAGGGTGATAAGAGCGGTGTCGT
>JAGTUY010000232.1 GCA_018224455.1 Desulfosarcina sp. | reverse complement strand
TTCCACCTCCGGCCGAAGAGGTGTTGGCGTGCATGAGCAAGCTCGAGCTTTTCCTGCACGACCAGCCGGAGCCGACCCCGGTGCTGCTCAAGGCAGCGCTGACCCATGTGCAGTTCGCAACGATCCACCCGTTTCTGGACGGTAACGGCCGTCTGGGGCGTCTGCTGATCACACTGTTGTTGTGCGAACAAAAGGTGCTGCGAGAGCCGATGCTCTACCTCAGCCTCTATTTCAAAACGCACCGGCAGTGTTACTACGAGCTGCTCAACAACGTGCGGTTGACCGGCGATTGGGAAGGCTGGCTCGACTTCTTTGCCGAGGCGGTCATCGTCACCGCCACCCAGGCGGTGGAAACCGCCCAGCAGCTTCTCGACCTGTCGAACCAGGATCGCGACAAGATCAGCGGCCTCGGCCGGGCGGCGGCATCCACCCTGCAGGTCCACCGGGCACTGATGGAGCATCCCATTGCCACCTCAGGCTCGCTGGTGCAGAAGACCGGCATCACCCCGGCCACCGTCAACAAGGCGCTCGGCCATCTGGAGCAGCTCGGCATCGTGAAGGAGCTGACCGCCCGGAAGCGCAACCGTCTGTTCAGCTACGCGGGCTATATCGAGATCATGAGTCACGGCACGGAACTACCGGCCAGGTAGGTCGGTTCGATTCCTGTTTTCGGAGTCGAACCGGATTCGGTTGAAAAATGTTGTTTGCTACAGATAACTCTTTTCTTGTTAATATTATAAGTGATTGCGATGCGTAACGGAAGTCACTCCCATGCCTAAAAATATCGTCCAACGGGTCCATACCAAACCGGTCGGATTGGCTCCGATTCTGGCGCACTTATCAGGCTCACGATAAGCTGGATTGCCTGGTTGCGGGGCCTGGAGAAGCCGGGCAAGGGCCCGCATCCCGGAATTGGGTGTGATAGAGGCGCGCATACAGTCCGTCCTGTTCCAGGAGCTGCTCATGAGCGGAGCGGCTATCAAAGCGGTGGGCCTTTTCGACGATACGGCCATGGTCCAGCACCAGGATGACATCCGCATCCAGAATGGTGCTCAGTCGGTGGGCAATCACCAGGCTGGTGCGCCCCTTCATGATCCTTTCCAGGGCCTCCTGGATCAGGGCCTCGCTCTGGCTGTCGAGGCTGCTGGTGGCTTCGTCCAGCACCAGGATGCGGGGGTTTTTGAGAATGACCCGGGCAATGGCAATCCGTTGCTTTTCACCCCCGCTCAACCGATAGCCCCTGGCACCCACCACCGTGTCGTATCCATCCGGCAGGCCGGCAATGAAATGGTGAATATTGGCCGTCCGACAGGCGGCTACGATTTCGGCATGGGAGGCGTGGGGTGCCGCATAAAGAAGGTTTGTCTTGAGCGTATCGTTAAAAAGATAGGGTTCCTGGGTGACCATCCCGATGGCTCTGGCCAGAGAGTCCTGAGACACGTCTCGCAAATCATGCCCGTCCAGACGAATCGTGCCGGCCGTTGGATCGTAGAGCCGTGGCAATAGGTAGGTGATGGTGGTTTTCCCGGCACCGCTTGGCCCGACCAGGGCCGCCAATTCACCGGGCTTGATGGTAAAACTCACCGCCTCCAGTGCCATTTGGCGGCCTGGCTGTTCGTCTGTAATCGATGCCGCTGGGGCAGGTGCGACGGTCTGTCGATCACCTTTATCATCCGACAAACCCGAGGCACCATGGCCGTCTGCCGTGTAGCTGAAGCTGACATCATCGAACGTGACCGCCCCGGCAACCTCTGGCAGCGTGATCGCATCAGGCTTGTCCCGAATTTCGACCGGGAGATCCAGCACTTCGAAGACGCGCTCGAAGCTGACCATGCTGGTGGCAAACTCCACATGGGCATTGCTGATGGAACTCAACGGGCCATAGAGCTGGGTCAGGTAAGCGCCGAAGGCCACAATCGTCCCCACGGTGAAGACACCCCGCAAAATCATGTGCCCACCCAGCCAGAAGACCATGGCGGTTCCGACGGCGCTGATCAGGCCCAGCCCCATGAAAAACCAACGCCCCACCATGGCCGATCGAACACCGATGTCGGCCACGGCGGTGCTGCGCCGGCAAAACCGGCCGCCTTCATCGGTTTGCCGTCCAAACAGCTTAACCAGCAGGGCCCCGTCTATGTTGAGGGTCTCTTGCATCAGGACATTCATCCTGGCATTCAACTCCATGCTCTGACGGCGGATTTGGCGCAACTTCCGTCCGACCCGCCGGGTCGGTGCCAGAAACAAGGGCACAATGGCAATGCTCAAGAGAGTCAGGCGCCACTCCAGCGAGAACATGATGCTCACGGTGGCCACAACGGTGACGATGTTCGTAACGATGTTGATAAAGGTGCCCGTCAGGGCCCGCTGGGCGCCGACCACATCGTTGTTGAGCCGGCTGATCAGGGCCCCTGTTTTGGTGTGGGTAAAAAAGCGCAGGCCCATCCGCTGCATGTGGTTGAACAACCCATTGCGCAGATCGGCGATCAGGCCCTCGCCGATGGTTGCGCTTAAATAACGCTGCCCGAAGCCGATGGCCGCGCTGAGAAGAGGCACACCGATCATGCCGGCTGCCAGCCAGTTGAGGCGGGTCGTGTCGGCGTTGATGATGGCGTTGTCGATCAGGTCCCGATAGAGCAAAGGGGGAATAAGGCTTAATCCGGTAATGGCAAAGATGGTCGCCAACAACCCCAGGACTTTCAGTTGATAGGGCTTTGCGTATCCCCACACGCGTCGCAGCAGGGTCCAGCTGATCTGAGGGCGATCGCGAAGATCGTCGTAGCGTACATAGGCCCACCAACCGGTACCGATATTTTGTCGCATAATTTCAGTCCATGCCTCACGGTAATTGATTTAGACGGTTTGTTACAACAACCGTACCCTAACCATTTGCCCCCTGTCTGTAAATGCGTTGCGGTCATAAGAGGATACATCCACAGGCACAACCGTTGGATGTTAGAAAAAGGGGGTAGCTTGAGATTGTAGACAAGAAAACAGCTCACCGTATGGTTTGACAGACCCTGAATGGGAAGCATATTTTGATTTTAACCACCCAGCAGCGGGCCGCGGCGTTTGAAATGATCGTAACGGCCGGGAAGGGAGGAGCGATGAGCGTTGATGATTTTGTTAACAGCGTTGCCAATGATAATCCGTCACCGGGGCTGTCGGAAACCCTCACCGCCTTGTGGTGGGATAAAAAGGGAAACTGGAATAAAGCGCATGCCATCGCCCAGGAGATACCAACCGTCCAGGGCAGCGCGGTGCATGCCTACCTGCACCGCGAAGAAGGTGTCTTGTGGAACGCCGACTACTGGTATTCCCGCGCCGGGCGGCAGCGACCGGATATCCCGATTGACGAGGAGTGGCGGCGGTTGGTTGAGGAAATGCTCGATGGTTTAACATAAACGGGGACTGGTATCTATCAACCGGAGGAACCCGCTTTCCATAAAGAAGGCTCGCATACCCGCAATCAAGATAGGCGAGGCTTTTTTTTCGATCACCTTGCGGACGCCTGCCGGTTGTGGAGATATTTTCCGCAGGCTTGCGCCGATTCCTCAACTCGGCAATGTGCTTTGGAGGAGAAATTGCCGGTGGTGGGCCATGTCCGCATCGTCGACCGCGAGGAACAAGCCGTCATTCTGCTCCATCGCCTGCGGTGCGATAGTCCGCAGGATTCGATTCTCGGTCATGCACTCGGCCGCTGTGGCGACATCGTGCAAGGCATAGCGGGCGCCGCTGTGCAGCAGGCCATGGTGCCTGCCGGTGCTGCCGCAGCACAGCTCGCCTTTTTCCAACAGCACTACCGCGAACCCCCTCAGGGCCAGATCGTGGGCAATCGCGCCACCGATTCCGCCCCCGATGATGACAATTTTTTCCATAGGGTGTCCCGCGGTAAAATCTCAGCAAAGTGAGAATTCACTGATGTTTTTTCGAATACAACCCGGTGTTGCAGAACCGACAACCCAATGTAGACATATGGTGAAAAAGTGTGGATGACAACCCTTGCCCACCTGAACGGTTGCTTTATCGCCGATTTACCACACGACTATCGATGGGGGGACAAGGGATCGTTTCGATATTGCCTGATAAATAGGAAAAAAAATTCTTAAGTATTGAGTATTTTTCCAACCGATCACCCCATCTGTTTTTCTATTTAATTTCAACACAATGATAATATTCGGTTTTCAAAATTTGCATGATTTTTGCTGTACGCTATAGATATCGCTACCGGTCAAGGGGTTCCGGCAACTGTGTTCAGCGAGATCCGATGGGTACGCAACCCGTCGGCGATCAATGAATTCGATCGATAATGGACTGAACTTGAAAGATCAGAAAATGACACGATTCGCCAGCCTGGAAAAGCGCTCCGGGCAAGATCGTCGCAAGAACGGTCTGCCTATGTTGAAGAAGCAATATTTCAAGGGAATGCGCATCGGCGTGCGGCGCGCCGAGGACCGCCAGCGCATCGTCGCCCTGGATCATTACCAGCCATCCCTGTTCATTGGAATTATGCTTGTCCTGTGCCTGAGCCTATTGGATGCGCTGCTCACCTTGATCCTGATCGCCCAGGGGGCCAGGGAACTCAACCCGGTGATGCAGTACTACCTCAGCCATGGACCGCAGGTATTTCTTCTCGTAAAGTACGGCCTCACCGCATTTTCGGTACTCATCATCGTGCTGCTCAAGGAATCCGTCATCACACGCTACCGCCTAAGCACCGGCATGCTCCTTCATATTTTTACTGCATTTTTCGGCAGTGTGGTCGTCTGGGAGTTCTATCTTTTATCCATCTGTTGACGCCGAGCACCAGAAGCGCGTCGGCAAAGCCATGTTCATTGCGGCCGATCTCCAGATCTTAGGGCCCCTTATCGGCATCGTAGTCGTTCTGCTCTTCGTCGTGGTATTGGAAGTCCTTTAGTCTACACTGCGGGCATCCAACCCCAGGGCCTTGCGTTTGCCTTCGATGGTCCGTCGCAGGAAGACGGCCGCCTTTTCGGGGTCGGGCTCCACGGCAAAGGTAGCGCCGACGACATCCTTGAGACCGGATGTGAGCAGGTTGACCACGTTCATACTGCCGGTGATGGGAGGCATGGGGCCCAGATGGGTGGTGACACCCGAGGCGACGAAATAGGTGCCGATGGTCACTGCCTTTTCCGAATACCACTCCGGCGCCGATCCGGCCACGGGCAGATCGCTGATATCCACGCCCAGGGCATCGGCCAGAGCCGACACCAGCACCAGGATGCGCACGTTGTCCACGCAGCTGCCCATGTGCAGCACCGGCGGGATGCCCAGCGCGTTGCAGATGGCTTTGAGCCCCGGCCCGGCCATGTCGGCTGCCGCCGGCACCTTGAAGCCGGCCTTGGCGGTGGCCACGGCCACACAGCCCGTATCCACCACCAGGATGTCGTTCTCGATGAGCCGCCGGGTCAAGGTCACATGGCTGTAATCATGCTTGATCTTGGGGTTGTTGCACCCCACGATGCCCACGGCCCCGCGAATTTTACCCGCCTTGATGGCATCAATAAGCGGCTCCGGCGTTCCGCCCAGCGCCCCCACAATGGTCTCCACCGAAAAGCCGCCAACGGCCTCCTGGGCGACAACGGGGATAAGGACCTCACCCCGGTTACCGTAGTTTTCAACCGCGGCGCGGACGACCTCCACGGCCTTTTTCTCGGCGTTGTGGGGGTGGAATTCGTGATGCTCCATGTGGGGGAACTTGGCCTTGTCACTGGTGCTGACCATTTTGGTGTGATAGCGGGCGGCCACCTTGCCCAACGAGGGCATGATGCACTGGTAGTCCACGATCATCATATCCACGGCGCCGGTGGAGAGGATCAGTTCGGTCATCAGGTGGTTGCCCGCCATGGCGATGCCCCGTCGCATGAGCAGTTCGTTGCCCGTGCAGCAGACCCCCACCAGGTTGATGCCCCCGGCGCCCTTGGATTTGGCAAGATCCAGCAGCTCGGCCGACTGGCAGGCCTGGGATACCATTTCCGACACCACCGGGTTGTGTCCATGGACCACGATGTTGACCTGGTCGTCTTTCAAGACACCAGAATTGACCATGGTGGAGCGCGGGGTGGGCACACCGAATAGGATGTCGGATATTTCGGTGGCGATCATGGAGCCGCCCCAGCCGTCGGACAGGGAATTGCGCATGGCCTGCAGCAACAGGCTCTGCCAGTTGTTGTCCACCCCCATGTGGGTGCGGTGCATCATTTCCGAGGTCTCGCGGTCGATGCCACGCGGGGTCAGGCCGAACTTTTCCCACACCGCCTGTCGCTTTTTCGGGGCGCGGGCGACCATCTTCACGGCCTTCTGACGCATGCCGTAGTCTTCCATCATGGCCTGGGCCAGCTCCCCGGCGATGGCCAGGTTTTTTTTGTCTCGG
Organism: Desulfosarcina sp.; assembly: GCA_018224455.1. Taxonomy (GTDB): domain Bacteria; phylum Desulfobacterota; class Desulfobacteria; order Desulfobacterales; family Desulfosarcinaceae; genus Desulfosarcina. The sequence goes on along the minus strand of JAGTUY010000232.1, from coordinate 7,563 downwards.
GTGGCGACGCCGTACTCTTCAGCCAATCGTTTGAGCTTGGCTTCGTCGCGGATCTTGTAGCCGATGGCGCTGCCGTCAGCCACGCCGGCCAGCACCTCCACCAGGTCCCGGCCGTGGTCGGAGTGGGATGCGGCACCGGCGGCGATCATGCGGCACAGGTTGCGGGCCACGATGATGTCGGCATCGGCGCCGCAGACACCGGTCTGGGGCCCCTCGCCGAACGGATCCACCCGGCACGGCCCCATGATGCAGATGCGGCAGGAAAGGCCCATGTCGCAGAAACCGCACTGGGGCTGCTGAGCCTCGTGCCGCTCCCACACGGTTTCGACACCGTCCTGCTGTGCTTTGGCAAAAAGCCGATCGCCATCCTGGGTGACCGACAAACTCTCTCTGGGATCAAACATGGCGTCCTCCTTGATGCGGCTTCAGCTGCCGCTGAGCTGCAATTCAGATTGTTTGATGGACTTCAACAGGGCAATGCCGGCCGGTATGGCCGGCTGGTCCGCATCCGTTGACATGCTGCGGGACACGTCCCGGGTTTTACGGCGCATGGCCGCACCCATCTCCTCGTAGGTCAGGGCACCGGCTTTGCAGGTCTCCACGCAGGCGGGCGTCTGGCCCTTGGCCACCCGGGCGCTGCAGTTGTCGCATTTCACGGCAATGGCGTGCCCGGCCGGGCCCAGCGGGTCCTCATGGAAGCGGATAACCCCGTATGGGCAGGCCATGGCGCAGGAGGCGCAATTGATACAGCGGTCCGGATTGATCATCACGGTGCCCGCGCTGTCGCGCCGATAGATGGCGCCGGACAGGCAGGCCGCCTGGCAGGGGGCCGGATCGCAGTGGCGGCAGCGGTTGGGAAAACCCTCGTTGAAGCGCCCCGCCCCCACATGGATCCTCGGTTTGGGCTGCGGGGTCTCCTGCACCGCGGCAAACAGCGTCAGGCTGCGCGAGTGGGCCGTCGCGCAGGCCAGCATGCATTGCATGCAGCCGACGCATCGTTCCGGGTGGACGATGACTTGTTTCATGGTTCCTCCTTTTTTATAAAAGCAGTTGGCCGAAGTTGAACCCAGGCGTCATGAGCCTCTCGGGCGGCAATCGGATGGGCATGCGGTTCTCGATCAGCGACCGCAGCACGCCCCCCTGTTCGATGCGGTTGATCATCACCGCCCCCACCAGGACGTCGTCCCGGAGTACCAGGCGCCGGTAGTACCCTTGCGCGGCACCGCCGGCCTGCAGGACGCGGCACCCTGAATCTTTTCTCGGATTGGCGTTGCCCACGGTGAGTACATCCAGGTCGAAGACACGCATGACATTGCGGCTGAGGCTGCCCGGATAGGCCACCGGCCTTCCGGCCATGTTCAGACCGGCCACGCGTCCCTGACAGGCAGCTTCCGGCCACAAGGCGTTGACCCATGGGCAGACCCTGGCAATATCCACCATTTCTGCCACATCACCGGCGGCAAAAATACCGGGTGCGCTGGTCTGCAGGTGTTCGTCCACTATCACACCCAGGTCCACCTCAATTTGTCCTCTGGGAATCAACGTCCGGCACGGCAGCACCCCCTTGCCGATGATCACCATGTCGCAGGGCAGACGGGTGCCGGCATCGGTGACGGCCGCCTGGACCGATCCATTGCCCTCGAAGGCGCATACACTGACGCCGACCTCGACCGTCAGGCCGTGGCGGATCAGTTCATCCAGGATCATGTGGCCGGCGGTTTCGTCCACCTGCATGGACAAAGGATACCCCGAGGTGATCAGCATGGTGACCGCAAGGCCGCGCTTGAGCAGGCCGTAGGCGGCTTTGAACCCCACCAGGCCGCCGCCCAGGACGACTGCCCGGCGGGCGCCGTCCAGCGCGGCCACCAGTTGTTTCGCATGGTCCTGGGTGCGCATGTAAAAGATGTTCTTGTGATCCAGCCCCTCGGCCTTCAGCGGCCTGGGGTCGGCACCGGATGCGATCAACAGTCGATCGAAATCGATGCGGGCGTCGTCGGCCAGCAGGACCTGCCGGTTGGCCACATCGATGCCGCCGGCCCGTCGGCCGAGCAACGGGGTGATCTTCTGCTCGTCGTAAAAATGCTCGGAACGAATGGGAAGTTTGCCATGCGGCTGGGAGCCGTCCAGCACGTGGCTGATCATGGGGCGGCTGTAGGGTGGAAAGGTTTCGTCGCCGATCAGGGTGATGTCGGCCGTCGCATCCAGTTTTCGGATGGCCTCGGCCGCACATACACCGGCAATACCGTTACCGATAATCACGTGTTTCATTGGACGCCTCCCGTTCGGCGCTGCACGAATGGACGTCAGAAAAAGCAGCGGCTATGCTTACCCCCTGTGGATATCAGAAAGGAACGTTTACGAAAAATACTATCGGGATGGAGGCACCATCGTCAAGGAAGAAATGGCGCCAAAAAGCAGGCCAAGCAACCAATCCGGTTCAACCAACATGTGCGGATAGAAAACAGACAGCAGATGGTAAAATGCCACACCAACAACCGGTGAAAACGAATAACTCGACCCGTTATAATCAAAACAAACTTGGGAATTGGAATCAGGCATCTTCATCCACCGTACTGCGCTGCCGACCGCTGATCCGGTATCGGGCACCAGTGGACCGCTGATACAATTGTGGAAATAGGGATCGCCGCGCTTGGGGGCCGTTGGTAGGTCAACACTATTGCTATCATCGACCCGATGTGATAAATGTGCCCAATCCAATGCAACCCTCTCCTGGTTATTTTTAACCAACGGTTACCAGCCATGCCCGACACAAACGGTCAATCAATGAAAAATGAATCGCCCTTATGCTATTCCAGCGAAGAAGCCCGGACCGTGCTGGATTCCCTTTCCGCCCACATTGCCATCATGGATGAAAGCGGCGTAATCCTGGATACCAATCGCGCCTGGCGCGACTTTGCGGTAAAAAGTGGCATGCAAAAGGACTACACATCCATTGGTGAAAACTATCTTGCCCTATGCGATGCAATCAAAGGAGAAGATGGTGCCGATTCCCGTGCGGTGGCTGCCGGCATCCGCGACGTAATCGACCGCAGTGTAGATGAATTTCTGTATGATTATCCCTGCCACAGCAATGACGGCCCCCACTGGTACTACATGCGCGCCATCAGAATGTCCGGCGACGGACCGCTGCGGGTAATCGTCAGCCATGAAGAGATCACGGCGCTGAAGCTCTCCGAGGAGGCCCTGCGCAAAAGCGAGGAGCAACTGAAACAGCAGAAGGTTGAGCTGGAAGAGTCCAACATCGCCTTGAAAGTACTGCTCAAGCAGCGCGAGGGGGATAAGTCCGACCTCGAGCAGAAGGTGATCACCAATGTCAAAGAAATGGTGCTGCCTTACCTTGAAAAACTCAAACGGGTCAACCTGAAGCCCAAAGACAAAACGGTGGTCGATATCATCGACTCCCACCTGAACGACATCATCTCGCCGATGATGCAGAAACTGGCCAACGCCAGCATTATCCTCACCCCCCAGGAGATCCAGGTGGCCTCCCTGGTCAAGGACGGCAAAGCCAGCAAGGAGATTGCCGCCATTTTGAACGTGTCTGAAACCACCGTCCATTTTCATCGCAAAAACCTGCGCCGGAAATTTGGTTTGAGCAACAGCCAGACCAACCTGAGGAGCTATCTGATTTCCATTTCCTGAAAGAAAGCCAGCCACAAACAACAAACCAGAGACCCCATTGACAGGTATTGCCTCCCACTCACCTGCTAACCGATTCACATGGAATACAGGAGGTTTTATGTCTACAATGCAGGATGAATAGAGGAATCAAACTCAGTCATCGGGGAGAAGGTCATGAATTCAATCAATATGGATAGTGTGGCCGATGTCGTGTTCCAGCTCAAATGGAACAGCCAGCAGGCCGCTCACAATGAGTGCTATTCCGCACGGGGTGTCAATCTCTGGCGGGACTGGCTGCCGGACACCGTCAGGCGCTCACTGATCGGCATGCGGTCCTGTGAGCACGCGGACGTCATGTTTTCACCGGGGGAGCTTTTCGGGAACCACGGCGGTCACCTTAAAGTAAAGCGCAGGCAATTTTCCAGGGATCCAAAAGCGGGACGCTTTTACCCCAAGGGTTGCCTGCGCGACCTTGCCGGTGTGTTTCCACAAAACATGCAGCCAATCCGTTGTGTGGGGGTCAACAATGGCCATATGGAGGTAGATATCGCCCACCCCTTGTCTCTTCAACCGCTCTCCCTTTCCATGACGGTGGGGCAGGTTTCAGCCAAAGAGAGCGAGCGTGGTGGAAGCAGCGTGGACTGGGTGGGTCTGCTCACCGAAGGCCCAGGCATGCAGGCCCGCTGGCAGGGAAGGCCTACGGATTTTTTCAGCGACAACCCCTTTGTCCGCCGGGATGAACAAACAGATGACCGATTTTACGACAATCCCCGTCTGGTGCATCATATAGACGAAACCGCTCGGGAAATGATGGCAGACTTTTATAAACGCTTCGTCAAAGATGGCGTGCATGTACTGGACCTCATGAGCAGTTGGGTTTCTCATCTGCCCATAGGGGTAAACCCGGGCCGGGTCAGCGGTTTAGGTATGAACCGCACCGAACTGGAGCACAACCCGCGCTTGACTGACCTTCAGGTTCACGACCTGAATGCCACCCCGATGTTGCCCTACAAAAATGAATCTTTCGATGTTGCCATTTGCAATGTTTCCGTGGAATACTTGACGCAGCCGTTGGAAGTCTTCGCCGATGTCGGTCGTGTGCTCAAGCCCGGCGGAACCCTCGTGGTCACGTTCTCCAACCGCTGGTTTCCGCCCAAGGTCGTTCACATCTGGGAGCAGATCCACGAGTTCGAGCGGGTGGGGCTGGTCATGGAATACTTTTTAAGGAGTGGTGCCTTCTACAATCTGGGCACCTATTCCATGCGCGGGCTGCCCCGTCCGAAAAACGACAAATACGCCAGTGAACTGGCCCTGTCGGATCCGATATACGCGGTGTGGGGAACTAAATTAGAATAACAGGAGGAGTCAATGAATCTGAAAACCTATTTTGAAGAGACCAAAGGGATGGGTGTATTGTCGACTGCAGACGGCGAAGGCCGGGTCAATGCCGCCGTGTATGCGCGACCCCATGTGATGGACGATGGAACCCTGGGGTTTGTCATGCGAGACCGCCTGTCTCACAGCAACCTTCAGTCCAACCCCCGCGCCGCCTACCTGTTCAGAGAAGAAGGACCCGGCTACAAGGGTATTCGTCTGCACCTGACCAAGACCCACGAAGAGAGCGGTACACCACTGATCAAAGAGCTCTGCCGACGATGCAAAATCTACGACAACCCTGAAGCGGTAAGGTTTCTGGTGATTTTCAAGACCGATAAGCAACTCCCGCTGATCGGTGCCGGCGAGTCGCCCGAATAGTTAAATGCTTCGTATTTGTTGTTCGTTTGACCCGTGACCTATTCAACCAACCGATTATAAACGCGTTAACTCAGGACATGATCATGGCATCTGCTATTAAGATCGGCGTCAGCACCTGTCTGCTGGGAGAAAAGGTTCGATTTGACGGCGGGCACAAACACAACCGCTACATCACCCATACCCTGGGGCAGTTCTTCGAGTTTGTGCCGGTTTGTCCGGAAAGCGAATGTGGCTTGGGAATCCCCAGGGAAGCCATGCGCCTGGTGGGCGAAGTAGACACGCCGCGTCTGGTGACCAACAAAACGCACATCGACCACACCGATAAAATGCTCGCCTGGGCCGCGGGTCGGCTGGATGCCCTGGAAAATGAAAACTTGTGCGGTTTCATTTTTAAAAAAGATTCGCCCAGCAGCGGCCTCTATCGCGTCAAGGTCTACAATGACAAAGGCCAGCCCGTAAAAACCGGCAGGGGGTTGTTTGCCGCCGCATTCACTGCCCGCTTTCCGCGTATTCCGGTGGAGGAGGAGGGCCGCCTGCACGATCCGGTCCTGAGGGAGAATTTCATCGAACAGGTCTTCGCCTTGAAGCGCTGGCGTGAAGTATTGGCCGAAAAGAAGACCATGGGCAAATTGGTGGATTTTCACACCCGCGAGAAACTGCTCTTCATGGCCCACAGTCCGAAGCATTACCGCGAAATGGGGCAACTGGTGGCCGGTGGAAAGAAGCTTAACGTGTCGGACCTCTACGATCGCTATGAAGGGATGCTGACGGAAGCACTGGGTCTTCGGGCAACGGTCAGCAAGCACACCAATGTGCTCATGCACGTCTTGGGTTACTTCAAAAAGCAGCTTTCCGGCGACGAAAAGCAGGAAATTTTAGAATTGATCGGTATTTATCGCAGCGGCCACCTACCGCTGATCGTTCCCGTCACCCTGCTGAACCATTTCGTGCGCAAATACAGCCAACCCTATCTTTCCGTCCAGACGTACCTGAATCCCCACCCGCTTGATCTTCAGCTGCGCAATCATGTTTGATGGTTTGCGATAAAGCCCCACACCGGCGTTGTCCAGTTCCCACGGCCACCCCGTCGCCTCACCGGCTTTATGGTAGGTTTTAACCCCATTTAACCTTGATACGGTTCAGAGGGATCGGCGCCGGATAAAACCGCACACAGATATAGCAGGACAAACCAAGCAGAGCCCCATCGAGGCTCTGCCTTTTTTATCGATTGGTGAAGGGAGGCACATCATGACCGAACAGGCAATCGCTTTGGTGACCGGCGCCAACAAGGGCCTCGGATTGGAAACCTGCCGGCAGTTGGCCGGTCTTAAAATGACCGTGCTGATGGGGGCAAGGGACTTGAAAATTGGACGGGATGCTGCGGACGGATTGAAATCCGAGGGCATGAGGGTCGAACCGGTTCAACTGGATGTGACCCGGGCCGACCACATCGCACAGGTGGTGGCCTTCATCGAGACCCGCTTTGGTCGGTTGGACATCCTGGTGAACAATGCGGGCATGATTCACCCGGATGAACCGATGTTTGCCAACAGCGCGGAGCAGGTCTCCCTTCAGGCCCTGAGGGAAACCTTCGAGGTCAATTTTTTCGGCCAGGTGGCTCTGACCCAGGCACTATTGCCGCTGATTAAAAAAAGTTCGGCCGGGCGCATCGTCAACGTTTCCAGCATTTTAGGGTCACTGACCCTCCACAGCGATGAATCGTCCCAGGTTACCCAGGTGAAGCCCCTGGCCTATGATGCCTCCAAAACGGCGCTGAACCAGTTTACGGTTCACCTGGCCGCATCACTGAGCAAGACACCCATCAAGGTCAACGCCGCACATCCCGGTTGGGTAAAAACTGATTTGGGCTCCCAGCGGGCACCCATGGAAGTGCAGGAAGGTGCAAAAACCGCCGTTCGCCTGGCGATCATCGGCCCGGATGGACCCACAGGAAAATTTTTCCACGTCGACGAAGAGATACCCTGGTAAAGGCGGCGCCTCACTGCAGGGCATTAGAAAAAATTTGCAGTTGACCTTTCATTGATAATAATCTATTTGATAATTATTATCCTTTAGGTTTGATTCTTATAAACATCAGCGGGCCTGCGTCTGGCCCCGTGGGTCATCCTTTGCCGGTCCCTCATACCCAAAAAGGAATGTACAGGC
>JAGTUY010000231.1 GCA_018224455.1 Desulfosarcina sp. | reverse complement strand
TTCAGAGGGTCAGCGGTTTTGAATTTCGAACCCAGAACGCAGAACGCAGAACCCAGAACCCAGAACGGTGAACGCTTATCGCAAATTATACCAGCAGCATTTCCGTGATGGGTGCTCCGGCCGGCACCATCGGATAGACGCACTCTTCCCTGGCGACCCTGAAATCCATGATCACCGGGCCCGGCGTTTCGAGACCCTGGCGCAGGACGGTTTCCACCTCGTCCGGACGTGTGGCCCGCAAGCCCACGGCACCGAAGGCCTCGGCCAGTTTGACGAAATCAGGCGCATGATCCATGCATGTGCAGGCGTAGCGCTTGTCGTAAAACAATTCCTGCCACTGGCGCACCATGCCCAGGTAGCAATTGTTCAGGATGACCACCTTGACCGGCAGTTTGTATTGAACGGCGGTAGCCATTTCCTGGATGTTCATCTGGATGCTGCCGTCTCCGGCCACATCCACCACCAGCGCATCGGGAAAGGCCACCTGGGCGCCGATGGCCGCCGGCAGACCGAAACCCATGGTGCCCAACCCGCCGGAGGTGACAAAATGACCCGGGCGGTCAAAATGATAATACTGGGCCGCCCACATTTGGTTCTGACCCACTTCCGTGGTGATGATGGCTTCCCCCCGGGTCAGTTCATGCAGTTTTTCCACCACGTACTGGGGTTTGATCTCCTCCTCCTGGACATAAGCCAGCTTGTAATTTTGCTTCCACTGGTCGATCTGGTCCAGCCAGGGGCCGCGACTGGCCGTCAGCTTGTCCAGGTCCTCCTCCGTCAGGTAGCTGTTGATCACGTCCAGGGTGGTTTTGCAGTCTCCCACCACCGGGATGCTCACCGGCACGTTCTTGCGAATGGAGGTGGGGTCGATGTCGATGTGAACGATTTCGGCTTGGGCGGCAAAGCAATCGGTCTTGCCCGTCACCCGGTCGTCGAAGCGCACCCCGATGCCGATGAGTAGATCGCATTCGCCGGTGCTCATGTTGGCCCGGTAAGTGCCATGCATGCCGATCATCCCCAGCGAGAGTGGATCGGAGCCGGGAAAGGCGCCCAGTCCCATGAGGGACGTGGTCACCGGGATACGGGCACTGCGGGCCAGTCGGGTCAGCGCCTCGGCCCCTTTGGAGAGGATCACCCCGCCGCCGGCGAAAATCAACGGCCGCTTGGCCGCCATGATCAGGTCCACCACCTTGCGCAGCTGTTTCGAATTGGGTTTGTAGGTGGGGTTGTAGGACTTGAGCTTGACCTTTTGTCTGGGTTTGAAATTGGTCGTTGCCTGCTGCACATTCTTGGGAATGTCCACCAACACCGGCCCCGGCCGGCCGGACCGGGCAATATGAAAGGCTTCCTTGAGAATCCGCGGAAGTGCCTCCACCGATGGCACCAGGTAGTTGTGCTTGGTGCAGGGCCGGGTGATGCCGACGATATCCACTTCCTGGAAGGCATCGTTGCCGATGAGGTGGGTGGGCACCTGGCCGCTGATAATCACCACGGGAATGGAGTCCATATAGGCGGTGGCCACGCCGGTGACGGCATTGGTGGCGCCCGGTCCGGAGGTGACCAGGCAGACGCCGACGTTGCCGGTAACGCGGGCGTAACCGTCGGCCGCATGCACCGCAGCCTGCTCATGACGCACCAGGTAGTGGCGGATATCGGTTCTTTCCAGATGGTCATGAATATCGATGGTGGCACCGCCGGGAAACCCGAAAATGGAATCCACACCCTCTTCTTTGAGGACTTCCATCAAAATCTGCGCTCCGGTGAGTTTCATTGCCCTAAACTCCTTTGGTTGTGGGCCAGAGGCCAGAGGTCCGATGTCTGAGGCCAAAGGTCCGATGTCTGACTTCCGATTTCCGTCTTCCGACCTCGTCTTCTACTTTACCACCGCCCCCTGGCTGGCCGACGACACCTGCCGGGCGTAGCGGGCCATGTAGCCATGTCGGATTTTCGGTTCAGGTGGCCGCCAACCGGATAGACGCCGGTCGATCTCGCCATCGGGTACCTTCAGAGAGACGGTTTTTGAGGGGATATCGATGGCGATGCGATCGCCCTCGTTGACGATGGCAATGGGGCCGCCCTGGGCCGCTTCCGGTGAGACGTGGCCGATGGCAGCCCCCCGCGATCCACCGGAAAAACGGCCGTCGGTAATCAGGGCTACGTGGGCATCCAGCCCCATGCCGGCAATGGCCGATGTGGGGGTGAGCATCTCGCGCATGCCCGGTCCGCCCATGGGACCTTCGTAGCGCACGACGATGACGTCGCCCCTGTCGATGCGGCCTTCCATGATGGCTTCCGTTGCCGTCTCTTCGGAATCGAAGACCCTGGCCGGCCCTTCATGCTGCAGCATCTCGTCCAGAACCGCCGATTGCTTGACCACGCATCCCTCCGGGGCCAGGTTGCCGTAAAGCACGGCCAGGCCCCCCTGCGGGTGATAGGGATGGTCCAGCGGACGTATTACCTCGGGGTCACGGGTGAAGGCCCCGGCGATATTTTCGGCGATGGTTTTGCCGGTGACGGTCAGGCTGTTCGCATGGATCAACCCGGCGGTAGATAGTGCCTTGAGGACGGCGCTGATGCCGCCGGCCCGGTTTAGGTCCTGGATGTGGTGCGCGCCGCCGGGGCTCAGGGAGCAGATGTGGGGCGTCCGCTCACTGATGGCGTTGATCCTGCTCAGATCCAGAGCAACGCCGGCTTCCGCGGCGATCGCCGGCAAGTGCAGCACGGTGTTGGTGGAACATCCCAACGCCATGTCAACGGTCAGGGCATTGTGAAACGCCTCGGGGGTCATGATTTTTCCGGCGCTGAGCTTTTTTTCCCATAGGTCCATGATTTGAATGCCGGCCTGCTTGGCCAGGCGCACGCGTGCGGAAAAGACGGCGGGGATGGTGCCGTTTCCCGGCAGGCCCATGCCGATCACTTCGGTCAGGCAGTTCATTGAGTTGGCGGTGAACATGCCGGCGCAGGAGCCGCAGGTCGGGCAGGCGGCGTCTTCGATGGCAGACAAACGGTCGGCGTTCATCTTGCCGGCTTTTACGGCACCGACGGCTTCAAAAACGGTAATCAGGTCGATTTTCCGGCCGGGTATTTCCGGGTGTTCACCCGCCAGCATGGGACCGCCGCTGATGAAAATGGTGGGCAGGTCCAGCCGTGCGGCGGCCATGAGCATGCCCGGTACGATCTTGTCGCAGTTGGGAATCATGACCATGGCGTCCAGGGCATGGGCGACGGCCATGACTTCGATAGAATCGGCGATGAGTTCGCGGCTGGCCAGTGAGTATTTCATGCCGGTGTGATTCATGGCGATGCCGTCGCAGACACCGATGGTGCCGAATTCCACCGGCGTGCCGCCGGCCATGTAGATTCCGGCTTTTACCGCCTGGGCGAGGGTGTCCAGGTGAACATGGCCGGGGATGACGGTATTAACCGCATTGGCGATGCCGATCAGCGGCCGCCTAATCTCTTCATCCGTGTATCCGATGGCTTTGAAAAGGGCCCGGTGGGGTGCCCGTTCGATGCCTTTTTTGGCGTCGTCACTCTTCATCCCGTGTGGTCCTTTCTGAACACGTGCAAAAAAAAATCCGTTATCGCCTCTGGGGGTGATAACGGATTTTTCAATTTCCGGTGTCGGCTGGTTTAGACCCTTATCGCCCCTGTCTCCTCGTTGTGGATGAGGACACCCACGACGAGGATAAGAATAAGACTAATCATGCTGATAAGGGCGAAGCGGCTATTCATAATATTACGATACCCGTTGATATTGCTTTTTTCCTAACAGCCCGTTTCCGGCAAGTCAAGCTTTTTCTTGCCTTTGGGGCGGCTCCCCGTTAAGGTGATTGGAACATGCACACCCAAAGGAGATTTACACCATGGACCAGACATGGCAATCCTTGAAGGGGCAGTTTCTGATGGCGATGCCCAGGCTGGCCGACCCCAATTTCTACCAATCGGTTACCTGCCTGTCCGAGCATAATCCAAAAGGGGCCATGGGGATCGTGCTCACACGGGTTCACCCGACAGTCAACGGCAAGATGATTTTTGATGAATTGCAGATCCCAAGTGTCGCCGGTGCGGAACAATTACCAATTTACATCGGCGGTCCGGTCCATACGAATGAAATATTTGTTCTCCACGCCGCTCCCTTCACCTGGGAAGGCAGCATGATGATAACCGGAGACCTGGCGTTGAGCAATTCACGCGATATCCTTGAAGCCATCGCCGGAGAAAGCGGCCCCCGGTCGTTCATCATCGCCCTGGGGTGCGCCGGTTGGGGGCCTGGGCAGCTGGAAAGTGAAATCCGCAGCAACGCCTGGATTAACGGGCCCTATTCGGAAGCCATCGCCTTTCAAATGGAAGTGGAAAGACGCTGGGAAGAAGCCCTGAAAGGAATCGGCATCGACCCGGCCCTGCTGTCCGATATGGCGGGTCATGCCTGACGGCTTGGTAAAAAAGTGAGTTTGAAACGGGTGAAGCGCTATGTTTTCAAGGAAATTTTACCAAAGGCGGAATGAGGGGGGCAAGGGGCGCTGATGTGCCCCTATTTTATTGGGTGTCGTCCTTTTTGGGTTTTTGCTTGGGTTTTTTCTTTTTCAGACAATCCTTGTCCTTCCTGACGAACGCACAGAGCTTAGGATTGTAGTACTCCTTGCAGTTCAGCGGATTGTATAATGGGCATTCCGGATGTTTTTCTGACATGTCTGTGGTGTTCCTTATGCTGAATTTAGCGTCGTTGAGCCGCCCATCTCATCACTTTCCGGTCAGCTGTATAGCACTAAATCATAAGATTTACAAGCCATTGTGTTTGTTTGCGCGATGCCTGCACCGCCTGACCACCGGCTGGGAAACCTTTGACAATCGATCCTTTTAAATGTAAAAACTCATTGCTGGCGCCCGTATCATTCCCGCGGGTCGATTCCGGCCTTGTAGCATCCGCATCCGTTGGTTTCGGAACCATCGCCAAACCTGAGACCAAACCTGAGACCAAACCTGAGAATAGATCTGAGACCAGACCCGAGAAAAGAAAGACATGCCTGCATACGAGACACTCAAGCGCCAGCTTTCCCGCATCAGCGATGACACTGCGCACCTGATTGACGAGGCTGAGAAGATTACTGAACGGGTTGATGAGGGGTTTTCCCAGTGGAAGACCACCTGCCAAATCATATCCGAACAGATATCCGAAGAGACGATGCGCGTGGCCGTCGTGGGTGCCATCAAATCGGGGAAGAGCACCTTCGTGAATACCCTTTTTGGGGGCGATTACCTCAAACGGGGGGCCGGGGTGGTCACTTCCATCGTTACCCGGGTGAGAACCGGCAGCCGCTTGCGGGCCACCCTTTATCTCAAGAACTGGGATGAGATCAACCGGGACATCGATCAGGCATCGGTGCTGCTGCCCGCCCGCAAAAGTTCCGCTGAGGCGAATCACGCTGACATCCGCCGGGAAAAGGATCGGCAGATCCTTGGCCGAGCGTTGGCCGACCTGGCGGCCGACCAATTGATTTCCAACGACACACGCAGCGCCGGTAGCGTGCTGCTGGCCTCCTATCTCAATGGTTATGATCGTGTACAGCAGGTCGTTCAGGCGGATTATGCCACTGTGGTGTTCGGGAACGACCGGTTTGCTCTGCACCGGGATTTCGTTGGCGACGATGCCATGGCCGTGTACCTGAATGATGTGTTGCTGGAAATTGATACCCCGGGCCTCGGCGAAGGGGTCGAGATAGCCGACTGCCAGGGCAGCGACTCGCCCAACCCGCTGCATCTGGCCATGATCCAGGACTACCTGATGCTGGCCCATCTCACGGTTTATGTGGTCAGCAGCCGAACGGGGCTTCGCCAGGCAGACATCCGGTTTTTATCCATGATTCGGAATATGGGAATTCTGGAAACGGTTGTTTTTGTCGTGAACTGCGATCTCAGCGAACACGAATCCCTTGACGATCTTTCCGAGGGGCTTAGAAAAATTGAAGCGGACCTGAGCCTGATTTGCCCCGGGCCACAGATGTTTGCCTTCTCAGCCTTGTTTCTGCTCATGTCGCAGATGGAATCCGACCTGCCCCAAAGAGACCGTGACCGGTTGACCCATTGGCGCCGGGAGACGGCGATGGTCGACTTTGCATCGGCAGAGCAGGGCCGTTTTCAGCAGTACCTGGAACAAAAGATCCGGCGGGAGCGAACCTCTCTGCTGCTTAAAAACCATCTGGAACGCCTGGAAATAGTAGCCGGCGGCATTGGCAGCTGGATTGATTTCAACCTCGATCTCTTGGCCCGGGACGCCGGTGGCGCTCGGGAGTTGGCCGACCGTGTCCACAGTCAGCGGGGCCGATTGGAGCGCATGAAGCTGACGGTGAAAAATACGATGGACGGTGCCGTCAGCCAGGTAAAACGCGATTTGAAAACCGCCATCGACCGGTTTTTCGACGACCATGCCGACGGTGTCGTCGCCGGGGTTGTCCGTTTTGTGCGCAGCTATCAGGTGGAGATGCACCGCTACGATGCAAGCCTATTGAATGCAGGGTTTGCCAAAACGCTGTATATGGTCTTCCAGGAGTTCAAACAGGCCTTGGACGCTCACATGGCCGAAACGGTGAATCCCCTGGTGATCCGGTTCGTCAGATCGCAGGAAAAAAACCTCATGGGCTATCTGGATGAGATTGCCGGGCCATATGGTGCCATGATCGACGAAGCCCTGGCGCAATATACCAATGCCATGGATGAGGGTAAGGTGTCCAAAGTGCTGGAATCGAGGCCGATTGGCTTCGGGTCCAACTTGGAATCGATTCGCAAGGTGGCCGGACTGTCGTTGCCGCCGGCTGCCGCAACCATGCACTATTCAGCCCAGATCAAAACCGAAGCGGTAATGCGTTTCGGTTTCTACAAGATCGTCAACCTGGTCAAGAAAACCATGCGAAAATCGGCAGACAAAGTCCATCAGGAACAGTTCCTGGCGCTAGCCTCGGGGGTCAAACGCATGAAGCGCGAAACCGAGCGGTCCGTTTTGTTTCACCTGAAAGACTACAAGGAAAACATCAAGTTTCAGTATATGCTGAAACTGGCCGATGCAGCCGCCACCGTCCTGTACGGCCAGATGCTGGAGCGATTTCAGCACCATGGGGCCGATCTCTCTCAACTGGTGGAACTCATCAGCGAACAGCGGCTGGACAAAGCGAACGTGTCGGCTTCACTGGAACGGATGAGAAGCGCGTCCCGGTCACTCCAGGATAAGATCGGTGACCTTAAGGCGGATTTGGGGCAGTTGAACGGCTAATGCGACAACGCTAACGGAAGGGGGGGCAAGATGGCCAAAAAGAAAACCAGAGCAATTGCGGTGGCAAACGAGAAAGGGGGTGTGGGCAAGACAGTAACGGTGATCAACCTGGCGGCGGCCTTGACACTGGCCAATCAGTCCGTGCTGGTGGTGGACATGGATCCACAAGCCAATGCCACCCGGGGATTGGGCATCGTGCCTGACGGCGAGCGGCCCTCGGTCTACGACCTGATTATGAACAACGGCCGTAGTGCGGTTGAAGAGACGGTCCTTCCCACGCAATGGGACGGGCTTCACCTGATACCCTCCCATGTGGATCTATCCGGCGCCGAAGTGGAACTGGTGGCGGCCGAAGCGCGGGAGAACCGGCTCAAGGATGCCCTGGCTCCGGTTGTCTGGAATTACGATTTCATTCTGCTGGACACCCCGCCCAGCCTCTCTCTGCTCACCGTCAATGTCTTCTCGTTTGCCTCGGAAGTGCTGGTGCCCTGCCAGACTCACCCCTATGCGTTCGGGGCCCTTGCCGAGCTGTTTGACACCATTGAAGCGGTGCGTGAAGAGATCAACCCCGGGCTGTCGATTACCGGCATTGTCCCCACCCTGGTGGACCTGCGCACCCGGGTGG
>JAGTUY010000230.1 GCA_018224455.1 Desulfosarcina sp. | reverse complement strand
TAATCGGAACCCAGTTCCCGCTGGTTGAAGGTGGCCTTCTTGTGGGGGTGCTGGTATTCGATGGGATCCTCCAGGGTTACCACGTGAACGGATCGGGCTTCGTTGATCTCTTCCAGAATCGCCGCCAGGGAAGTGGTCTTACCTGAACCGGTGGCACCGGTGACGAAAACAATGCCATTGAGATCTTTGGCAATTTTGAAAAAGGTGTCCGGAAGGTTCAGGTCGCGAATCGTGGGAATTTTGGATTCCAGCTTCCGCAGGACGATGGAGTAGTGACCCGTCTGCGAGAAAATGTTCACACGGAACCGGGCCTTGCCTGGCAGCGAGTAGGAAAGATCGCAGGATCCGCTCCGAATCAGGGTCTCGGTGAGACGCCGATCTTTGCCGATCAGGTTCAAGGCGAAGGACTCGGTCTGGTAGGGGGTCAGTTCCTTGATGTCCGGTTTGATCTCAACGGGCACCAGTTCACCGGAGCTTTCCACCTGAAGTGGCTTTCCCACAGTCAGATTCAGGTCGGACACGTTGCTGTGGGAATCCAGCATCCGGGTCAGAATATGATCGACTTCCTGCTTTTTCATGTTCTCCCTCTGTTTGCGGCCATCGGGCCTGGATCAGGATCGCTTTACGCCTCGGTGAAATCCGTCGGCGGCGATTTGAGCAGCGGACGAAACCGCCCCTTGTCGTTGGCTTTGGTGTAGGCGTCCTCGGCAGAAATCCGTCCCTTGTTGTAAAGCTCCATGATGGCATCGTCGAGAAGCTGCATGCCGTATTTTTTGCCCGTTTGCATCATTGAGGGCAGTTGATGAGACTTGGATTCGCGGATCAGGTTGCGCACGGCCGGCGTGGCGATAAGGATTTCCATGGCCGGGACGCGCCCTTTCTTGTCGATGCGCTTGAACAGCGTCTGGGAAATAATCGCCCGGATGCCGTCGGCCAGGGTCGAACGGATCTGAGCCTGTTCCTGGGCGGGAAATACCTCCACAATTCGATCCACGGTTTTGGGGGCGCTGGTGGTATGCAGGGTGCCGAACACCAGATGCCCGGTGGCACTTGCCTCGATGGCCAGGGAAATCGTCTCCAGGTCTCGCATTTCACCTACGAGGATGACATCCGGATCCTCGCGAAGTGCGCCGCGCAGGGCCGCGGAAAAGGATTTGGTGTGCAGCCCCACCTCCCGATGGTTCACCAGGCAACTGCGGCTTTTGTGAACGAATTCGATCGGGTCCTCGACGGTAATGATGTGGTCGCTGCGGGTTCGGTTGGCCACATCGATAATGGCGGCCAGGGTGGTGGATTTACCTGAACCGGTGGGTCCCGTAACGATGACCAGGCCCCTGGGAAGCGACGCCAGCTTTGAGATCACCGGGGGCAGGCCAAGCTGTTCTGCGGTCATGATGGTGCTGGGGATTTCTCGAAACACCGCTCCGATACCGTTCTTCTGCATGAAATAATTGGCTCGGTAGCGCGCCAGACCGGGAATCTCGTAACCGAAGTCCACGTCGCCGGTCTCTTCAAAAGTCTTGACCTTTTCTTCGGAGGTGATCTCGTAGAGCATGGCGCGAAGGTCGTCGTTATCCAGCACCTTGTATTTCACTCGCTCGATGTCACCGTGAATGCGCAGCGCAGGGGGTTGGCCGGAAATCAGGTGAAGGTCGGAAGCATTCTGTTCGTGCATGAGCTTAAAAAAAGCATCGATCTTGGCCATAGCCATCTCCTGATAGTTGTTGGGTGCAACGCCTAACAACTATTCGGCACCAAAAGGTAGCGACTTTAGGGAAAATTGGGATAATGGCAGGTGCTAAGAACCTTCCGACACCAGTTAAGGGGCCACCGGACTACTTGTTCAACACCTTAATTTTAGTGTCTTCCGCGTCCAGGACATCCATTCCCTCTATTCCGATCTCCAGCAGTTTGGTGTGGGCATCGATAATAGAACGGATCTGCACCTCGATCTGGACACGCTGGCGCTTGAGTTCGGAAATGTCTTCGTGAAGCTGCGAGAGGCGGCTGTGGGCCCGGTTAAGAATTTTTTCCGCCTTGACTTCGGCATCGGCAATGATGATCTCCGCCGATTTACGGGCATTGTCTTTCATCTGCTCGAGGACTTTCTGGGAATTGAGCATGGCACGCTTGAACGTCTCTTCCCGCTCCTTGTAGCCCTGTTTTTCGAGCTTCAGCCGCCGAATCTCCTCTTCCTGGCGCTTGGTGGTCTCCTGAATGGCGGTAAAGGCATCGGCGGTCTGTTCCAAAAACCGGTCCACCTCGCGCACATCGAATCCACGGAATCGAACTTTGAATTGCTGCTGCTGAATGTCCAGCGGTGTTAATTTCATAGCAGGGTTCCTGTCTTTGAAAATAATTATATGAGCGAAGCAGCGATTCGCATCAGGCTGTTCACAACAAAGGTTCGCAGAAAAATAACGACGAGGAACACGATGATGGGAGAAAAATCGATCCCCCCGAAGTTAATTGGCAGTTTCGACCGGATCGGGTAGAGCACCGGTTCGGTGACATTGTTGATGAATCGAACAATGGCATTATAAGGATCCGGGTTGACCCAGGAGAGGATGGCTCGGGCAATGACCACCCACATGAAAAAAAGCAGCACGACATCCATGACCTTGGCCGCAGCCATCAGAAAGTAGCCGACGATATACATTGAAAATTATTCCTCGAAGATAAAGGGTTGGTCCCGCACGACACGTGTCGGCAGGCCCATGACATTGGAAAAATACGACCTTTTACTCGGATGAGTCAAGGTTTTTCATGGGGTTGGACTGTTCTTACCCGCCGGCGATCATGGGGATAAGCGTAACCCGGGCACCGTCGGGAACCGGTGTGGTCCTGAAATGTGGACGGGACACCAGCTTGCCATCCAGTTTCACCACGGCATACATGTGGCCGTCATCCAGTTGCGCGAGCAGCGAGGCAACGGTCAACCCTTCCTGCCAGCGGCGCGCTTGCTCGTCGACGGTTACCATTTATTTCACGCCATTTTCGGCCAGCACCGCCAAGACCTCGGGAAAATCAATACCCAACCGTTTGACGGTTTCGACGGTCGGTATGCCGTTGGCCGTCCATCCACGTCGCTGGTAGACGGCGTCCTTTAAGATTTCGTACTGGGCCTCGCGCCGTTTTCTGAGCTCAGCCAACCGCCACGGCGTATCCTTGCCGGTAAGGTCAACCTTGTATTTTTCCTTGAGTTCGGTGTCGTAGCGTTCCTGCCGGGAGGCGTACTCTTCCACGGTAACCGGACCCATGGCACGGTAGGGCAGGGTGTCGTGGTCGCGGGTCCCGTAGCCCATCTTCAGGTTAAAGACGCGCTGAAAATTATAGACCGCTTCGCTCATGGCAATCAGGTCCTCGGGTACAGCCTTGTTGCCGGTCACGGCGGTGAAATATTCGGCGTACCAATTCACATGTTTCATCACTTTAGCCGGCTCAAGGGTATCCTTGTTGTCCTCGGGAACGATATCGTTCCAGGGCAGCTTGCAAAGGCCGCACAGGCCGAACCAGGTGCGGAACATGGGAAACCAGTGCAGGGCCTCGGCCTTCTGCTCGAAGGTGGGCATGAAGTTGTGGACCATGTCCAGGAAGATGAGCCAAGCCTCGTCGTGCTGGGGCCCCTTGAGCGCAAGGCCGTAGCCGCCCTGCTGGGCGAGGCTCTCCTTGGTCATGTACTCGGAGAACTCGAGGCCCTTGGCCTCCATCCCGATGTCCTGGAGGAATCGCGGATCGGCGCCGAAGTGCTCGGCGAAGTAGCGCTTCATGTAGCGGATGCCCTTGCCGAAGATGAGGCCGAAGCCCTCTCCGCGCGCGGTCCGGTGGAGGAGCTCGAG
>JAGTUY010000229.1 GCA_018224455.1 Desulfosarcina sp. | reverse complement strand
GCGAACGTTCCACTGCCCTGATCTGACCGAAACGGCCAACAACCGCTCATTGGTGAGAAAGGCACCAATGTCCCCGTTGGCCCCTTGCCATAGAATCCTTTCATCTGAACTTTGATATTCGGAAAAAATGCGTTTTCCATCCACCACGGCGATGAAGTTGCTGTCCGTGGCAAAGATATCCACCAGATCCTCGACCTCTTCGTAGGCCAATGCCCATGGGGTCATCATGAACAGGACGACAACGCAGAGCAAGTATCTTTTCCGTCTAACGCGCATGGCAACGCTTCCAGTCAGGGGTCAACCCTAATCTACACCATCATTGCACCGGGTCAAGAACCCGGATGTCCTTTTGTTTGCCGGTGGATGACGATCAAGAGCAAATCAAGACGTCTGCTCGGCTGTCTTTAAAATCAGGAAACAGCCTCTTTCCGGGTGGGTAGGTTGGCATGAAGAAGGTCGTGCGCCAGAATGCGGCAGAGATCAGAAAGCGGGGACGAACCTTGACGAAGTCGGGCAGCAGGTGATACCAGCGGTAGCCGGTGGTGCTGAAGCAGGCCCTGCAGTGCGACGCATAGCCCAATTGCCCGGCGGCGGCCAAGGTGGCATCACGTTGGCACCGCGAGCCTGCGACCGACTTGAAAATTCTCCGGTCCGGACCATAGCGGGCCAGTTGATCCTTGACTCTCTTGTACTCCTGGAATCGGGACCGGGCATCCAGCTGGGTGAAAAGGGGAAAAAAGCTCAGCGATATCAGGACCGGATACGCAAGTGAATGTTCGCCGATACTGTTGGCGATGATGATGATCGCAAACAGTTCGGTGACGGTGATGGCGTGCAGCAGTTTTCCCGCTGACAGGTAACCGGCGGTGTGGACCAGCCAGGAGCGGGTCCTGGTGAAAACGGTTTCGGCAGACAGGACGGTCATGGCTCCAACTCGTGGTTCGGTGGCCTTTGTCGATTGTTGGTAGGGGGGCTATCCCAGCAGCAGCTGCTGCAACCGACCCATTCCTATCAGATATGATCCATTTTATCCATAGTGCGCAGGGACTGTGCATTGAAGATCCTTGAATTGGTCTGGATGCCAGGGTATCGTTAATCGTTCTGACGCAATCATGAATTATAGGCAAAAAGGACCCGATGCCCCCCGACCATCTTTCCCCCAAGCGCCGCCTGCTCCTGATACTGGCCACCCTGCTGGCCCTGTTCCTGGCCGCCCTGGACACGCTGATCATGAGTGCGGTCATGCCCACCATCGTGGCCGATCTGGGAGGCCTGCACCTTTACAGTTGGGTTTTCTCGACTTACCTGCTCAGCCGGGCCGTCGCCCTGCCGGTGTTCGGCAAACTGGCTGACCTGTTTCCCAACCGCACCCTTTACCTGGTTTCCATTTTCATTTTTTTAGTTGGGTCCGTGCTGGCTGGCATGGCGCGGAGCATGATGGCCCTGACGGTGTTCCGGGCCATCCAGGGCATCGGGGCCGGCGGCAACTTTGCCCTGGTGTACATCGTCCTGGCGGATATTTCCGAGCCGGAAAACCGCGGCAGGATGATGTCCTATGCCAGTTTCGTTTGGGGCCTGGCCAGCGTGCTGGGGCCGTCCCTGGGCGGCTTTATCGTCAGCTGGGTCTCCTGGCGCTGGATTTTCTTCATCAACGTGCCCATCGGCCTGCTTTCGATGGGCGGCATCTGGTTCTTCCTGAAGGAAACCCGGGACAAGCATGAGGTCATCGAGATCGACTATGCCGGCATCATCACCCTGGTCGTGGCGATCCTCTCCTTTCTTACCGCCTTTTTACTGGGCGGGCGGGAGCACGGCTGGACATCGCTGCCGATCCTGGGGCTGTTCGTCCTGTTCGCCTTGTCCACTATAGGCTTCTACGTGGCCGAAAAACGCAGCAACGAACCCATCCTCTGCTTCGATTTTTTCCGGCTGAGGGGATTTTCCTCGGGCAACGGACTGGTGTTTTTCAGCAGCGTGGCGATCTTTTCACTTTCCGCTTTCAGCCCGCTGTTCATCCAGGGCGCCCTGGGCCAGTCCCCTTTTCAGCTGGGCATTGTCATGATGTTTCTCAGCTTTGGCTGGTCGGCCGGCGCCCTGTTTTGCGGGAGGCAATCCAACCGCTGGGGCGAAAAGCCCTTTTGCCTGGCCGGGGGCATCATTCTGATCTCCGGTTGCGTGATGGCCGTGCGTTTTTCGGCAGACACCAGCCTGTGGACCTGTGCCGCGGCCATGGGCCTGGCCGGTGTGGGCATGGGGTTCACTTCCATTGCCACCCTGCTGGTCGTCCAGAACAGCGTCGAAAAGACGGATCTGGGTGTGGCCACTTCATCCCACCAGTTCACCCGCACCCTCGGGGGGACCGTTGGTATCGGCATCTGCGGCAGCCTGGTCACCGCCCGATTCGCCCAGGTCGCGGACACGCTCAATCAATCGGCGTTGCAGGGCAAAATAAGGCCCGCGGTGATGGACCAGATCCGGCAGAATTTCGAGAATTTTTTTCGCCCGGATGTTCAGCAACAACTGCTGCCGGAGGTCCAAAAAGCATTGCACCAAGCCATCGGCAGCAGCGTCGTCGACGTATTCTGGCTGGCGCTGATCGCTGCATTGATTTGTCTGATTTTCGGCCTGTTCCTGCCTCCAAAAACTGCCGGCGAGGAAAAATAGCCAGGCTGCGGGGAACTTATTGAGCCGCTGCAGTGAGGGCACGCTGTTGAAAAAGCTTGACAGGCAGGCGTTGACCCTGTACTTTTTTGCGACTTTTGGGCTTTAAGGGAATGAATACGATGCTCCGCTTTGGCAACGGCAGATTTTTTTATTTTTATTGCTTCTTTAGCAAGGGTCTGCCCGGCGCGCGCTGAATATCCTGAGAACACAAACAGACAAACCAAGCCGTGGGCAGGCAAACAACCCATGGCTTTTCTAATTTCAAGGGCTGTGGAGAAAATCTTCCCGGCCCTTTGTTATTTAACCCTATGCGCTTTGTCGACCAGTAAAGAAAGCGACCGCAACCATGTCAGACAGCGAGAACGCACCGGATTGTACGATGGCTGCCGATATCTGCGATATCCGTAACCAGATCGACAGTATTGACGACACCATCCTGGAGTTGATCAACCGTCGACTCAACCTCGCCAAGCGGATCGGAGATCTAAAAAAGGATAGCGGCAACCGGGTGGTGGACAGCACCCGGGAAAGCGAAATTCTCAGGCGCCTGACTGCCCTGAACAAGGGGCCGCTGAACCCCAACGTTCTGCACCACATCTTCATCGATATCATTGCCGCTGCGCGCGCCATCCAGGCCTCCCAACGGGTGGCCTACCTGGGTCCCGAGGCCACCTTCACCCATCTGGCGGCCACGAGCCACTTCGGCTACTCGGTTACCTACGTTCCCCAGCCCAGCATCCGCGAAATTTTCAGCGAGGTGGAAAAAGGGGCTTGTGACTACGGGGTGGTGCCGGTGGAAAACTCCGTGGAAGGATCGGTGCGCCATACCCTGGATCTTTTTTTCGAATCGGACCTGTGCATCTGTGCCGAGCGTTACCAGCAGGTCTCCTATGATCTGTTGGCCCAGGAGATCGGCCTGGGTGCAATCAAGGCGGTTTACGCCCACTCCCAGGCCCTGAACCAGTGCCGCACCTGGCTCAACCAGTATCTTCCCGGAGCGGAATTGAAAGAGTGCAGTTCCAGCGCCTTCGCCGTTGGGCGGGCGGCGGCGGAAAAGGAGGTGGCGGCCATTGCCGGCGGCGGTGCGGCGGCGATCTTCGGGTTGGAAGCGGCGGCCTCCAAGATCGAGGATTTTTCCCGTCCGCCCACGCGGTTTCTTGTGATCGGCAGGGAGAAGGTGCGTCCGTCGGGTAAGGACAAGACCTCGTTGATGTTCGCCCTGGCCCATGTTCCCGGTGCCCTGGCCGGCGCCCTTGCGCCCATCACCGAAGCCGGCATCAACCTGGTCAAGATCGAGTCCCGCCCGACGCGGCACGAGAGTTGGAGTCATTTCTTTTTCATCGACCTGGAAGGGCACCTTGAAGACGGCAGCATCCAGAAGGCCATCGAGCTGATTCAGCCGCAGGCCCTTTATCTGAAAAACCTGGGATCCTATCCCATGGTCGGTGTAGGTGTTTAGGCCATGGTCTCGGAATACGGTATGCTGAGTATCGATTCGAATACCCGGCTCTACGCGGTCATGGGGAACCCGGTGGGCCAAAGCCTCAGCCCGGTCATGCACAATGCGGCCTTTCGCCAGACAGGCCACAACGGAGTCTACGTGGCCTTGCACGTCACGAATCTGACCGAAGCGGTTGCCGGGATCCGGGCGCTGAATATCCGCGGTTGCAGCGTGACCATTCCCCACAAGGTTGCGGTCATGGATCTTCTGGACCATGTGGATCCTGTGGCCCGGAATATCGGCGCCGTCAATACCATCGTCAACGAAGACGGACGGCTTTGCGGTTTCAATTCGGACAGCCCCGGGGCCATGGCTGCTCTGCTGGAAAAAACCCCGGTGGCCCGAAGGCGGGTGGCCGTGATCGGTGCCGGTGGTGCAGCGAGAGCCCTGGCCCATGGGATTGCCGAACATGCCGGACAGCTGACCGTCGTCAACCGAAGCCAGGACAGGGGGCGTCGCCTGGCCGGTGAACTGAAATGTGATTTCTGTCCGTTGGTCGATTTTTCGGGTGTCGGCTGCGACATTCTGATCAACACCACCTCCGTGGGCATGGCCCCTCACACGGATCAGATGCCGGTTGCGCATGCCTGTCTGCGGCCCGGCATGACGGTGATGGACATTGTTTATAATCCGCTGGAGACCCGGCTGCTCAGCGCGGCGCGGGAAGCCGGCTGCACGGTGGTGGACGGCGTCGCCATGTTCGTACACCAGGGCGCGTTCCAGTTCGAGCGCTGGACCGGTAAACAGGCACCGATCCAACTGATGAAGAAAACGGTTCTAAAGGCTTTGGAAAACAAAGCCGGTGAGAAGAAAAACGTGCGTCATGATTGAAATCAAACCCCATCGCATCGGCCGTTGCCGGATCAGTGTACCGGGATCCAAAAGTTATACCCATCGCACGCTCATTGCTGCGGCCCTTTCAGATGGTTCCTGCACGGTCCGCAACGCGCTGCGCAGTCAGGACACCCAGCTGACCCTGGCTGCGCTGGAGAAGATGGGGGCCGTGGTCGCCGACCATCGGCAGACCCTATCCATCCGCGGGTTACACGGCCGGCTCAAGCCCTGCCGTGAGCCCCTCTACCTGGCCAATTCCGGCACCTCCATGCGGCTGCTGGCCGGCGTGGCGGCCCTGGGAGAGGGGAGCTATACCCTAACGGGTACCCCGCGCATGTCCCATCGGCCGATTGCCCACCTTTTGGCGGCGTTGAACCAACTGGGCATCGCTGCCCGGTCGTTGAACGGCAACGGCTGTCCACCGGTGGAGATACCGGGCGGTCAGGCAGCCGGCGGTCCGGTGGCCATCGACTGCAGCGTGAGCAGCCAGTTTCTGTCATCCCTGCTGCTCATGGCGCCGTGCACCTCAAAGGGTCTTTCCATCACGGTCTCCCACGGACCGGTGTCCCGGCCATACGTGGACATGACCGTGGAGATCTTAAGACGGTTCGGCATCCGGGTCGAGCGCGACGCTTACACCCGTTTTGAGGTAACTGGCAACCAAGCCTATCGCGCCGGCGACTTTGCGGTGGAGCCGGATGCTTCCCAGGCTGGATACTTCTGGGGGGCGGCCGCCATCACCGGCGGCAGCGTCACCGTCAACGGGGTGTCGGTCGATTCCACCCAGGGAGATGTGGGGCTGGTCCGGGTCTTTGAGCAGATGGGTTGCCGGGTCGACCGCGGATCATCGGGCATTTCGGTAACCGGCGGCGACCTTCGGGCCGTTACCGTAGACATGGCCGACATGCCCGACATGGTGCCTACCCTGGCGGTGGTAGCGGCATTTGCCGACGGCACGACGGTGATTGAAAATGTCTCTCATCTCAAGGCCAAGGAGAGCGACCGCCTGGCTTCCACCTGTGCCGAACTGAAGAAGATGGGCATCGCCGCTGTTGCTGAAAAAGACCGGCTTTTGGTGACGGGAGGCGCACCCTGCGGCGCATCCATCGACACATACGACGACCACCGCATTGCCATGAGTTTTGCCATGGCCGGTCTCGTGGTTCCGGAGGTGAGGATTCTTGACCCGAATTGTGTTGAGAAATCCTTCCCCAACTTCTGGGAGGTTTGGGAAACCCTTTACGCATGCTGACGCACACCATGACCCTGTTTCTTATCGGATATCGCTGCACGGGCAAGACGAGCGTGGGTGAGGTTCTGGCGCGGCAGCTTGGCTGGCGTTTCGTGGATACCGATCGCATGGTTGTCGAATCAGCCGGTGTCAGCATCGTCCAGATGGTGGCAGACCACGGTTGGCCGTTTTTCCGGGAGCAGGAACGGCAGGCGTTGGTTTCCGTGTCTGCCGGCGACCGTCAGGTGGTGGCCACCGGCGGGGGCACTGTTCTCGATGAACGTAATATCAGCACGATGAAGCAATCCGGCAGGATAGTCTGGCTCACGGCCAGCGAGAAGACGATCCTGACCCGTATGCTTGGCGATTCGGCCACGGCCGAGAGCCGGCCTTCGCTGACTGACCAGGGACGGCTCGCAGAGATCACATCGGTCCTGTTAGAAAGAATACCGCTATACGAAATGGCGGCGGAGTTGGTGATCGATACAGATCGGGAGACGATCGCGGTCATTTGTGACCGGATTATAGCAGAATTAAAATTGCGGGATTCAGGGATTAAGGAATTGAGGGATTGTAGGAGCGGCTTCCAGCCGCGATCAGATTCCTGACCTCAGGCATCCGATCTCAGACTTCCGACTTCGGTAAAACCATGAACCGGCCAACCCGATAAACCCAGCCAACAGGAACCCATACCATGTCCAGTATGTTCGGAACACTTTTAAAAGTATCCACATTCGGCGAATCCCACTGCAAGGGAGTGGGCGCAGTTCTGGATGGATGCCCACCGGGCATGCAGCTTTGCGAGGCGGACATCCAGCTGCAGCTGGACCGGCGCCGGCCGGGCCAGAGCAAGCTTACCACCGACCGTCAGGAGGCGGATCAGGTGACCATCTTTTCCGGTGTGGAAAATGGCGTCACCTTAGGAACGCCAATCGGTCTGTTTGTGCCCAACAAGGATATGCGGCCCGGTGACTACCGCCAGATGAGCCAGATTCCCCGGCCTTCCCACGCCGACTTCACCTACCAGATGAAATACGGCGTGCGCGCCTCCTCCGGGGGCGGACGGTCCAGTGCCCGGGAGACCATCGGTCGGGTGGCCGCCGGCGCGGTGGCCGAAAAGATGCTCAAAGAAGCCTATGGGGTGGAAATTGTCGCCTGGGTCAGTGATGTCAGCGACATTTCGACAACGGAAGTGGATGTGCAGACCATCACCCGGCAGGCCGTTGACGGTAACCTGGTCAGGTGCCCCGACGTCGGTGCTGCCGCTCGGATGGAGGCCCTGGTGACCCGGGTCAAAGCGGACAAGGACAGCGTCGGCGGCATCGTTACCTGCGTGTGCCGCCATGTGCCGGCTGGCTGGGGCGAGCCGGTATTCGACAAGATGGAGGCCAAATTGGCCCAGGCCATGCTCTCTATTCCCGCTACCAAAGGGTTTGAGATCGGCTCGGGTTTTGCCGGCACCCGGCTCAAAGGATCGGTCCACAACGACCCCTTCACGGCTGCCGACGGGCGCCTGGGGACGACCACCAACAACAGCGGGGGTATTCAGGGCGGTATTGCCAACGGGGAGCCGATTCTTTTCCGGGTGGCGTTCAAGCCGCCCGCCACCATCGGTCTTGCGCAGCAGACGGTGGATTTTGACGGCAACCCGGTGACCCTTGAGGCCAAGGGCCGCCACGATCCCTGTGTGGTGCCCCGGGCCGTGCCCATTGTGGAGGCCATGGCTGCGTTGGTGCTGGGAGATTTTGCCTTGCGGCAGAAAACAAGAGAAAAATGACAATAAACAACATCCAATC
The DNA here is from genome assembly GCA_018224455.1 of Desulfosarcina sp. GTDB lineage: Bacteria > Desulfobacterota > Desulfobacteria > Desulfobacterales > Desulfosarcinaceae > Desulfosarcina. The sequence goes on along the minus strand of JAGTUY010000229.1, from coordinate 8,082 downwards.
GAAACTGTCCACGCGCATTCAAACGGTCGAGGGCTCCAAGACGGCCCGGTTTATTCCGTTGCTGGACGCATTGAAGCGGCAGGGGCGGCCCGTGATCAGTCTGGCCATCGGCGAACCGATCGACGATACGCCGGCGCCGGTGATCGATGCCACCAAACGGGCCCTGGACCGCCGGGAGACCCGTTACGGCGACATGGCCGGGCTGACGGCGTTAAGAGCCGCCCTGGCCGGCCGGTTCGAGGGCTGCGGGCCCGAAAACATCGTTGTTTTCAACGGATCCAAACAGGCGCTTTACACCATCTTTCAGTGCATCTGCGATCCCGGGGACCAGGTGATTATTCCCGTGCCCTGTTGGGTCAGCTTCGCCGAACAGGTGAAGCTGGCCGGCGGAGATCCGGTGTTCGTCCGAACCAAGGCGGACCACCAATTGGATCTCGAGGGCATAACGGCAGCCGTTGGCGCAAAAACCAAGGCCATTTTGATCAATTCTCCCAACAACCCCACTGGCGCCGTTTATCCCCGGCCGGCCCTTGAACGGATCGCCCGCCTGGCCGTCGAACATGACCTGGTTGTGATTGCCGACGAGGCCTATGATTTTTTCGTATACGACAACCTGCCGCGTTTCTCGCTATACGAACTGGAAGCGGTGCGGGAGAGGCTGATCCTCACCCGCAGTTTTTCCAAGCACTATGCCATGACCGGTTTCCGCGTGGGCTATGCCCTTGCCCCGACAGTCGTTGCGGCGGCCATGGTGCGGCTCCAGAGCCATCTGACCGGCAACGTTTGCACCTTTGCCCAGCACGGTGCCGTGGCTGCCCTGGCAATGGACGATGGGCTGCTGGTCCGGCGCCGGGAGGACCTGCAGCGCAGGCGGAACCTGGCCTTTGACAAAGTATCCGCCATGTTTCCCTGCATCCGCCCTCAGGGTGCCTTTTACCTCTTTCCGGACGTATCCGGCCACCTGCACCGGGGGGAGACGTCGGGGGATTTCGCTGCCCGGATTTTAGAAAAAACCGGTGTTGCCATCGTACCCGGTGAGGATTTCGGCAAGGATGGCCATGTACGCATCTGCTTTGCCGCTCCTGACGATCAGTTGCTGGACGCATTCAGACGAATTCGCGAGGTGCTATGAGCAGTATCGGTATCATCGGTTTCGGTCGCTTCGGCAGGCTTACCGCCCGCTACCTGTCCAAAGATTTCTCCGTCGCGGTAAACACCCGCAGCGATAAGGATGAGGCCATCAAGGCCTGTGGTGCCCGGCCGGTATCCTTTGAATCGGCCTGCCGTCAACGGATCGTGATCCTGTGCATGCCCATTTCCGCCATGCGGGACACCCTGCGGCAAGCGGCTCCGCTGCTCAGGGAAGACGCCCTGGTGGTGGATGTCTGCTCGGTGAAAGTCTATCCGGTGCAATGGATGCGGGAACTGCTTCCCGCATGCGTTTCCATCCTGCCCACCCATCCCATGTTCGGCCCGGACAGTGCGGCCAGTTCCCTGGACGGCCGCAAAATCGTCCTGTGTCCGGATCGCATCGACAGCCATCGATATGAGAAAATCAGGCACTGGCTGGAGAGCCAGGGACTGGTGGTCATCACGGCTTCAGCCCAGGAGCATGACGAGAAGATTGCCGTAAGCCTTTCCCTGACCCATTTCATCGGCCGGTCCCTGTCGGCCTTCGGCGCCCGGGACCTGGACATCGACACCGAGGGGTACAAGCGGCTCATGCACATATTGGGGGTGGTCAGCCACGACACGTGGCAACTTTTCGAGGACATGCATACCTATAACCCGTATGCCAAACCAACACGCCAGGCGTTTATCGACGCCATGGCCGACATCCACGAAAGGCTCAACCAATGAAAGTTGCATTTCAGGGAATCCGGGGCGCTTACAGCGAGATGGCCGTCCACGAACATTTTGGAAAAGCGGTGGGTACGGTCGGCTGCGATGCCTTCGACGACGTGTTCGAACGGGTGGAAAGCGGGGAGGTGACTTACGGGCTCATTCCCGTGGAGAATACCATCGCCGGCACCGTGGTAGAAAACTACGATCTTCTCTTTGCCAATGATATATTCGTCATCGCCGAAGTGTATCTGCCTATCCGCCATACCCTGCTGGCCAAAAAAGGTGCCCGTCTGGAGGAGATCAAAGAGGCGCTTTCCCACCCCCACGCGCTCAAGCAGTGCAAAGCGTACCTGAAGTCGAAAAACATCAAAATGGTGCCCTCCTACGACACCGCCGGTGCCGCCCAGGCCGTGGCATCCGGCGACCGGTTGGACTGTGCCGCCATCGCTTCGGCGCTGTGCGCCGAGATTTACGACATGGAGATCCTGGAGCGGGACATCCAGACCAACAGCTCCAACACCACCCGATTTTTCGTCATTGCCAAAAAAGAGAACCTACCGGTGGACCACAAGACGGGTAAAACCACCGTGGCATTCAAAACCCGTCACTATCCCGGCGCCCTAGTGGACTGTCTGAAGATTTTTCAAAAATACAGCCTGAACCTCACCAAATTGGAATCGCGGCCCATCCCGGAAAATCCCTGGGAGTATGTTTTCTATGCGGCCTTCGAAGCGGGCATCGACGCAGACGAGGTCAAATCGGCCATCGGCGAACTGACCCTGCATGCCCTGTTCGTCAAGTTGCTGGGTAGCTATCCCAAAGCGGAAAAGTGCTGGTAATGCGGCGTGGATTCTTCAATCCTTGCTTGACCGGCTTTGTGATATTTTGTAATAAGCCCCTACTGGGGAAGTATGTTCCAAAACCACTACTATTTTAACGAGGAGAGGCAACAAAATGGCTGATTTTTACATCAACGTGATTCTGGATGAGGCGAAAAAGGCCACGATCAGTGACGCCGGCCTGGCAGATGAGATAGTTAACATCGGCGGGAAAGAGGCGGTTCAGGTGGGGATGACCGCCAAGGAATACAAAAAACTCGGAAAAGGCTTTTCCGGCCTCTCCTGTGATGATTCCAAGGCCTGCACGCTTCCCGCAGAAGCTGAAGCCAAGCTGATGGGCATCATCGCCGAGACGAAAACCTTGGATGTCATGAAGTTTGCCATCATGAAGCTTTACAACCCGCTGGCAGGTAAGGCACCCCGCTCTGCCCTACGGTAGTTTTTTGCCAACCCGAAAACCGGCTCGGCCTTTTGTCAGCCAACCGCTTCCATTCCGGGCCGGTTTTAATTTCTTGGGGCCGCGGTCGCACCCACCGGGCCCTTTTTTATTTTTCGTGGCCGGTTGAAACCATCAGGGATGCACCCGGCCGTCACGGGACATCGATCATTGGAAATGGTCAACACACTGGCCCTTGCCGTGGCCCTGGCCATGGATGCCTTTGCCGTTTCCATCGCCTCGGGGGTCTCCCTCCGGACGGTCAGCGCGCGCCAGACCTTTCGGTTGGCATGGCACTTCGGCCTTTTTCAGGCCATGATGCCCGTCATCGGCTGGAGTGCCGGACTTACAGTCAGAAGTCGCATCGAGGCCTACGACCACTGGGTCGCCTTCGCCTTGCTCGTTTTCGTGGCCCAGGGAATGCTTCGATCCGCATTCAAGAAAGAATCGGTGGGGGCGGACGCCAAGGACCCCACCAAAGGCATGACGATGGTGATGCTTTCCGTGGCCACCAGTATCGACGCTCTGGCCGTGGGCCTGAGCCTTTCCATGATCAATGTCTCCATCTGGACGCCGGCGCTGATTATCGGATTGGTCGCCGGTGTCTTTACCACGGTCGGCATGCATCTGGGAAAAGTGATCGGCAGCATGGCGCAGTTGAGCCGCTGGGCGGAAATGACGGGGGGGATCGTCCTCCTGGGGATTGGCGTGAATATCCTAAGAGAGCATGGCGCACTGGCCATTATCTTGTAGTCGACGAGATACCAAACCGTCTGGCGTGTGATTTTTAACGATGGAATCATGGCTGGGTGCGGTCAGCGATTGAATTCCAGGCGCATGCCCTTGGGATTCGGATCGAGCTTTCCGTCGATAAAGGCAAGGTGCCCTGAAATAAAGGTGGCCGCGATGCTCGACCGGAAGGTGCGTCCGGCAAAGGGTGTCCATCCGCAATGGTAGTGCACCGGCTGGTCGTCTACGACGGTGGGTCGCTTCAAATCGACCAGCACCAGATCCGCCCAGTAACCCTCCCGAAGATAGCCCCGCTCCTTTACCGCGAACAGGCGCGCCGGGTTATGGGCAGTTTTTTCCACTACCTGTTCCAAGGCGAGCGCCCGATCATGAACATGCTCCAGCAGACTGACCAAGGCATGCTGCACCAATGGCAGGCCCGATGGCGCCTTCATGTAGGACTGCTGCTTTTCCGCCAGGGTGTGGGGCGCGTGATCCGTTCCTACCACGTCGATAATTCCCGCTTGCAATGCCGCCAGCAGTCCCCGGCGGTCTGCCTCCGTCTTGATCGCCGGGTTGCATTTGATCAGGTTGCCTTTGTCCCTGTAGTCGGTTCCCGAGAAGAGCAGATGATGGACGCAGACCTCGGCCGTGATCCGTTTTGCTTCTAATGGCATTGAAGAGAGGAGCGCCAGTTCCTTGGCCGTGCTCAGGTGCAGAACGTGCAGCCGGGTGTTGCACCGGCGGGCCAGATCCACGGCCAGGGCCGTGGACCGGTAGCAGGCCGCTTCGCTGCGGATGGCCGGATGAAGCGCGATGGGGATGTCTTCGCCGTGGATGGCCTGAAAACGCCGGGTGTTTTCATCGATGGTGGGGCTGTCCTCGCAATGGGTGGCCACGATGGTCGGGCTGTGGGTAAAGATCTGTTCCAGTGCAACGGGGTCGTCCACGAGCATGTTGCCGGTTGAGGCACCCATGAACACCTTCACGCCGCAGGCCTGTTTGGGGTCGAGCGTCTTGACGGCCTCGATGTTGTCATTGGCGCCACCCAGGTAAAAACTGTAGTTGGCAAACGAGGCGTCCCGGGCGATGTGGTGCTTTTCCTCCAACAGGTCGATGGTGGTGGTGGGTGGTGATGTATTGGGCATTTCCATATAGCTGGTGATTCCGCCGGCCACCGCCGCTCGGGATTCCGAACGGATGTCTCCCTTGTAGGTCAGGCCCGGCTCACGGAAATGAACCTGATCGTCGATCATCCCCGGAAAGAGCACCCGGCCGTCGGCATCGATGACCTGGTCTGCGCCTCTGCCGGATAGATCCCCGCCGATAACCTCAATGCGGCCGTCACGAATCAACAGATCCTGATGGGTCGACCGGCCTTCATTTACCGTCAATGCATTTGTGATAAGAATGGATGCCATGGATGCCCCCTTTCACGATGGGCAAGGGTCACGGTTGTGACGGGTTCAAACTCGATTCTGCGGCAACGTCGAACCCCTATCCTGATCGGGTATACATCAGCCACTTTAGCGGGTGACCGTCTGCTTGTCCAGACCTGAGCTCGCCGGCGGCAGGGATTACCGGGTGGCCACCTGGTCCGACGGAGTGGTCGATGCCTGTGCAAATCCTTTGTTCCCAATGCCGGGCAATAGGTGTGGCTTTGGTTGGCGGGTTAATTTTATGGACACCACAAGAGCCAAATGGTAAAGGTAACAAAGGGTTGATCAGGTTTTTTCGATTCTCAAACAGCGGATGGAACGCGCAGGGATGCTCGATTTTCTAAAATTCCAACCCAGGCTGCCCGGGCTCAAAGATTTCCCCATGGAGTCCTACTCCACCGACTTCTCGCTTGAGCGCCTGGTTCTGGGGGTGGACAACATCCGTTGCGATGTGCGCTTGAGCCCTTCGTTCTGCAGCGCCACGGCCAAGTTGGCTGCCCTTCTGATCGAGCGTGAAACCGGAATCTGGACCACTTCTGAAAAAAAACGGATGAGTGTCCTTGCCAGAGAGCAGGAGGGCTACCGTCAACTCTACGGGCAGATCATGAGCGATGCGGTCAACAAAGCCAGGGCGGCCAAAGAGATGCAGGTTGATTTTCTGGCCCAGATCGCGATTCTTTCCATGGTCCACGATGAAATCCGCAAACAGTACGATATTTTGATCGGTCATTGTAAAAGTGCTATTCGCCGGTCGGACCTGGCTCACCACGAGGATCACAAGAAGGCACTCAACCTCAAGGAGAATCTGGCCCATGTCCTCCAGAGCCGTCAATCGGTGCAGCAGAAGGTGGGGCTGGAGCTTTGCGGGTCTTTCAGGGAGATCCGGGAAACCGACATTCGGGAGATGCGCGAAGCGGTGTTCGGCCAGGACCTGCCATTTCTTTTCGATCTGCTCACCAATCCCATCGTTCACATGGACAATCCGTTCAACGACCACTTCATGATCGAAGAGTATGACCTCTGCCTGGGGCGTCGGGTCGAAGATCCGGACCGATACGAAATGATGCTCAGTCTCATGCGCAGCATCTTCGGTTTCCTTGACATGGAGGAAACCGCTGCAATCAGTTGGACGCTGGACCGGCGACGCCGGGAGATATCCGCTGCTGGATTGCCAGGCAATGATGAAGCCAAGAAATTTCAGCTGCAGCGCCTGGATCAGTGGATCAAGCGCCCTGATAACATTGACCTGCTGTTGAATCGAAAGTTGGCCAAGAAACAATACAAAGCCTTGAAACGGGCCAAGGCGGACAAGGAGACCCGCCGATCCCACCGGTTGAGAATGAAAAATCAGAGATTGTTGATGGGTTATTTTTTCCGACAGTTTTCCCGAACCGGTCTCATGGAACGGATTACGGCTTCATACGAAATGCAGCCCCTTTATCGCGACTATTGCCCCCCTCTTGTCCCTCAGCAGGTTCTGCAGTACCTGATCAACCCCAAGAGTCGAAAGCTGGTGAGAAACCGGCTCAAGCGTCTGAAACAGCTTTACGGCAAGACGTTCCGCATGTGGCCGCTCAACCGCAAGGTGGTTCAGATGGAGCGGATGGGCAGCCGTTGGAAAAAGGAATACCTGGTCCGATTCCTCAGGGCCTTCTCCCGCTATCACCGCGATTTCTGCTGCTTCAATATTTATCGTGATGCGGCTGAGCGGATCAATCTGGTCACCGACAAAAAAATTCTGGCGCTCTCTAAGGCCAACCACACCCTGTATGAGTTTCTGTTGCCCCATGAGCAGGAAATGGGTGATAAACCCATCATGAACCACACCATTATCAAGGCCGATCTGCGCGGATCGACGGACATCACTCACCAGATGAACGAACGCGGGCTCAATCCGGCCTCCTACTTCAGCCTCAATTTTTTTGACCCCATTTCCGAGATCCTTGCGGAGTACGACGCCCACAAGGTGTTCATCGAAGGCGATGCCATCATCCTATCCATCTTCGAGCGGGAGGATACGCCCAACGGCTGGTACAGCGTGGCCCGGTCCTGCGGCATGGCCATCAACGTGCTGATGATTATCAACCGCTACAACAAGAAGAGCCAGGAATACCAGCTGCCCATCCTGGAACTGGGCATCGGCATCTGTCATCGGGCAGACGCGCCCACCTTTCTTTTCGACGGTGACAACCGCATCATGATATCCCCGGCCATCAACCTGGCCGACCGCCTTTCCGGATGTCACAAATCCGTGCGGCGGATCATCCGTGAAAACAGCAGCCCCTTCAACCTTTTTGTTTTTCAGGGAGCTTCGGACGTGGAAACGCAACAGACGGCCGACGATCTTTTGCTGCGATACAACGTCAACGGCATTGAATTGAACGAGGCCGGATTCCGCAAGCTGGCTCAGGAGATCGACCTGAAGCAGTTTTACGGAAACATTCCCGCCCTTCAGCTCGACAAAATCCGTCTTTTCACGGGCAAGTTTCCCACCAAGTCCGGCCGATATCAACGCCTTGTGTTGCGCGAAGCCGATGTGCCGGCGGTCAACCCCACGGACCTCAGCCAGATCAACGTGACCCACCGTAAATACTACGAAGTCTGCACCAGCCCCGCGCTCTACAAAGCGACCAAACATTTGATTTAGCATCAACATGGCGGTTGCCAAACGATAGTGCGTGCCTTGGCCGTTCCGTCGATCGGCTTCCCACGCTGATCACTGATCATCAGGCGATACTGGGGTAGAGGTTCACCAGCCGGCTGCCCAGCATGGTGGCCACACGCTGAAAGAGGG
>JAGTUY010000228.1 GCA_018224455.1 Desulfosarcina sp. | reverse complement strand
GTCAATGCCAAGCACCGATGCAAGCCGGGCAATCGCGTGCAGCCGCCGGCGCTGGCTGAAGATCGTTTAAGGTCGCGGGAAAAAATAATTCCACAATATAGCGGCGGATGTAACGCCGGTGACGGGCCAACAGACAAGCAAGATGTGGAATTATTTCTTTCCGAGGCCCTTACCCGGCCTTGTGCCGCTCAATGGCCCTGACGACATACGGATAGACCGTCTCCACGATGCGGGTATAGCCGTCAGCCGTGGGATGCATCTTGTCCGGCTGGTTGAGGTGGGCCTCGCCGGCGACGCCTTCTAGAAAAAAGGGAATGAAGATAACCCCGTATTTCTCTGCAATGTTCGGGTAGATGTCCGAAAATGCCCGCGTGTATTCCGGACCCAGGTTGGGCAGCATGAGCATGCCAGCCACGATCACCTGGATCTTATTCGCCGTTAATGTGCTGACCAGCCGGTCCAGGTTGGTCTTCAATAGATCGGTATCCAGACCCCGCAGGCCGTCATTGGCGCCGGTTTCCAGGATGACGATGTCCGGACGCAGGCTGGATACCACCCACTCGATGCGCGAAAGGGCACCGCTGCTGGTCTCGCCGCTCACACCGGCATTGATCACTTGATAGTTGTACCCCCCGGCTTGCAGCCGGCGGGCCAGCTGGGCAGGATAGGCCTGGTCTTCGGCCACGCCCAACCCGGCGGTTAGGCTGTCGCCCACAGCCACGATCGTGCCCGCATAGGCCGGGGCCGGCGGTTGGGTCACTACGACGGCGGTTTCAACCGGCGTCTCCTGGCTGCAGCCGGATAGAATTAGGCTGATGCCTATCAGCAGGGCTGCCCCCTTAATTCGCCATGCACAAAATGGGTTGTTTTTTCTGGAAGTCGGCTTGAAGCGTACATTCTGGTTCAAGGTCAAGGCGGAGCAGCATTTCAAACCGCAGGCACACTGGAGTATGTCGAGGATTTGAAGTGCTGATCCAACGCAGAGATGGGACCAGAAGGTGCAGTTCAAGATTTTATTCATTTTGCTGCTCCCTGAGGTAGGCCACCGGCTTCTTGGCCATAATCGACCTTGAGGCGATCATGCCCACCGTGACAGTCAGCACCACGGTGGCCGCCAGCATTAACAGCGACACCGACAGAAACGGCCGATAGTCGATATTGAATTTCACCGTAGACACCCAGTATGCACCGGTCTGGGCCATAATCAGGGCCAGGACGCTGCTGAGCAGACCAACCAACATATTCTCCAGGGCGAAGACGGTGAAGACGAACCGCCTTCCCGCCCCCAGGATCTTGTAGTAGACCGACTCGACCACCCGCTCGGCCCGGGTGGCAAATACCGCACTCACCAGGATCAACAGGCCCGCCACAATGCTGAAGAGGCTGAAAACACGCACGATCCGCGACAGGCGAGCCATGAGCCGGGCCAGAATACCGATGGTCTGGGACATATCGATGACGCTGATGTTGGGAAACCGGGAGACAATCGACGTTTGCAGCGGCCCCATCTGTCCGGGAATCACCGTCAGGGCGGCAAACAGGGTGTGCGGCGCCTGCTTCATTATCGCCTCCGGAAACACGAAGTAAAAAAAAGGATTCAAGGATCGGCTGTCGTGGGTGCGGATGCTGGATATGCGCGCGGTCAGGGGAACCCCCTGAATCTTGAAGCTGATGCGGTCGCCGATGTTCATGGGCCGCATCTCCACCACGGTATCCATGATTGACACCTGAGGCTCAGGCCAGTCGTTTCGAAAGAGCGTGTCGCCATCGATCAAGGTTTCATCGTCCAGCAGCGTTTCCCGGTAAGTCAGGTTGAATACCCGCGTCAGGTTGTCGCGCCGTTCTTGGCCTTCCCGACTGCGGTCGATGGCCTCGCCGTTCACCGAGGTGATTCGGGCCCGCACGATGGGATAGAATTGAACCGGATGGCCGATGGCGGCTGAAAACGCCTCGGTCTGGTCGGGCTGGATGTCCAAAAAAAAGGCGTTGGGTGAATCGGCAGGGAAGGACTGCACGAAGGTGGCATTCAGGTTCTTTTCGATGAGGTGGTTTCCGAAGATCACAGCCAGGGAGACCGTCAGGGTGATCATGATGGCCCGGGTGGCATTGCCCCGTCGAAACAGGCCCCGTATGGCCTGGCGCAGGGCCAGCGGACGAACGGGCAGGCGTTTCATCGTCCACAGCGCCAGTTGGGCCAGCAGGGCTGCAGCCAGGATCAGGGCGACGACAGCACCGACGAAATAGAAGCCAAAGCGAATGTCGCGCATGTGCCACAGCACCAGGGCAAGAAAAAAGAGCAGAACCAGGAGGCCGGAGAGAAAATAGGGCCAGCGGGCGATGCCGACGGACGGCAGGCGGTTGAAGATCGCCACCGGGCGCATCTCCTTGAGCCGGTATAGGGGCAGGAACGAAAACAGGGCGACGACGGTAAACCCCAGCATGACGGCCTCGATGACCCCGGTCCAGGCGATGGTCAGGCCAAGGCCTTCGGGCAACAGCGGGCCAAGCATCCAGGCCAGGCCGCTTTGGACTGCCGCACCGGCCAGAATGCCAACGCCGGTTCCCGCGGTGCCCAGTAAAAGGACCATGAGCATGAAGTGCGTATTGATAAACCGACCGCTGGCGCCCACGGTTTTCATCACGGCAATGGTCGGCTGTTTTTCGTTAAACAGGGCTGTGAGGGTGCTCTGAATACCCAATCCGGACACAATCAGGATAAAAAGCCCCACCAGTTTGAGAAAGAAAAGGAAATTGTCCAGAAACCGTTTAACCACAGACCCGGAGGTGAGGTACGTGTCGACGCTTTCCCCATCGAAGGGGGATGCCTGTTTCAACCGGGCGGCGATCGCATCCACCTGAAGCGGGTCCATGACCTTGAGCAGCACCAGGCGGTGGATGCGGCTGCCGGTGGTCATCAGGCCCAGGGCATCCAGGTCCGAACTGTGGATGAATACCCGGGGGCCAAATGCAAACAGATCTAGCGGGCGATCCGGCTCGGCCGTGACCACGTCGTCAATCGTCAGGGTGGTGTAGCCGACCTGCAACCGGTCGCCCACCTTCAAGCCAATGCGATCCAACAGGGTCTGCTCGACGATGCAGGCGCCGGGTGACAGCACCTGCTGGAAGGGGCGACCCGATTTCAATGTGACCTGGCCGTAAAAGGGGTAGCCCGCTTCCACCACTTTCAGCCTGGACAGCACGGAAGCCTTTTCGTCAGGCGCGCGCACCACGCTGTAGAATTCGTGAACGTTGGCCTGCACGATCCGGCCCTGGTCCGCCAGCCTGTCAACAGCATGCACCAGGGGAGCGGAAATGGGATCGTGGGATCGGATGATGATGTCGGCGGCGTGCAGCGTGCGGGCGTCGTCCAGCAGGGCGCGGCCCACGCTTCTGGCAAATCCTGAAAAAGCGGTCAGGGTGGCCAGGGAAAGGGCCACGCAGAGCACAAACAGGCTGGCCTGTTTATGGGAGCGGCGCACCTGGCGAAGAATCATTGGCATGTGGCGCATGGGCGGCTATCCGGTCAGGTGTCCATCTTTAAGGGAGATCACCCGATCGGCGGCCCGGGCGATTTCCGGATTATGTGTCACCAGCACAAGGGTGGCCCCGTGTTCGTTCTTCAGCTCGATGAGCTGAGCCAGCACAATCTTGCCGTTCTCCGAATCCAGGTTGCCGGTGGGCTCGTCGGCAAAGAGCAGCTTGGGCCGGTTGATCATGGCGCGGCACAGGGCGATGCGCTGCTTCTCGCCCCCGGACAACTGGCTGGGCAGGTTGTCGGCCCGGGCCGACAGGCCCACCCGTGCCAACAATTGTCCGGCGCGACCATCCGCGTCACGATCGCCACTCAGCTCGGCTGGGAACATGATATTTTCCCTGGCCGTCATCGACGGCACCAGGTGAAAGGATTGAAACACGAAACCGATGGTCCGGTTGCGCAGCGGTGCCAGATCTTCCTCGGACGCATGGGTGATCTCCCGTTCGTCGATGAAGATCTGTCCTGACGTGGGGTGATCCAGCCCGGAAAGCAGGGTCAGCAAGGTGGTTTTTCCGCTGCCGCTGCTGCCGGCAATGACAATGAATTCCCCTTTTTCGGCAGACAGGGAAACATTTTCCAGCACGGTGATGGCGCGGTGATCCACAGTATAGGTTTTAACAAGGTTGCGCGCTTCCAGCAGGGCCATGGTCGTTAGTTCTCCCCTCACGGGTTCAAAGGTTCAGGGTTCAGCGGTTCATCGAAAATCTCAGCCAAAATTACCGTTAACGGTAAACGGCGAACTTTTGACCGTTTCCGGGGAAAGATAAGGCATCATCGCGGATTTTCAAATCGCCAGGAGGGCGGCGGCGAAAAATGGAACCGAACCGATCGACCGTTGTCGCTTTCACCATCGGTCGCGCTCGCGCCGCGGGAAAACCGGAAAAAGAAGCACCTGTCTTGCAATTTTTAAGCGTCGGGGCTATTCACACCCAACCCTTTCGACCAACAGGACAGGAACAAGGACCCGCAGCATGCCCGCTGAGAACGACTGTCAACCGGATCCGGACGCGCTTCCCCAGAAAGGATATACATTCAAAGGCTTAGGCAAAAAAAGCAACCCTGAACCGTTGAACCCTGAACCCGTGAACGGTTACCTGAAAGGAAGTCGGCCTTGAGCACATCCATCCCCCTGATCATCATCGCGGCCGCCGGCGGCGTGGCTGTAACCCTCCAGGCCCAG
>JAGTUY010000227.1 GCA_018224455.1 Desulfosarcina sp. | reverse complement strand
TCGTCATTTTTGGCGAATTAGAACGATTAATTAATTGCGTCAAAATTGGCGAATAAAACAATAATTAAATGTTATTTGGCGGGACTCCTTTTGCGCGTCTGCCCCAAAGTGAAACGGCTCCTTTCGGTCTCCTATCGTTGACGATGTGCCGACCAATGGTAATTTTTGAAATTGAATCCGATTCACATCGGGTGTCGTTATCATTGTCATCCCGTCAACCGTCGAACATAAGGAGAACGACCATGAAAGATTCAGGCAGTATGCATAAAAAAGTGCAGGAGATGTGCGATTGCTATGCGACCAATGACTCCCTCAAAGAGATGTCCAACCTGAAAAACGATTCCGACACAGAGGCCGCCGCATTAAGGTGGTTGGCCCTGGCAGCCTTGCACGGGGTCAATAACAATGCCAAGGAGATATCCATTCATCGCGGAGATGACGGTAAAATTACCGTTCTTGCCGAGTACCGGACTACCGAACTGCCGTCTCCGGGCCAGGATGCGGGTCTTAAGATTTTCGAAACATTCAGGGAGTTGACGCACATCGACACGGATAAAGGCAAGACGGCGCTGGCCCTGGGCATTCGCGACAGCAGCATCGAACTCAACGTTAAAATCAGAATGAAAGATGGGACCGAAAAAATCAGCATCGGTTTCCCCAAAAAGTAACCCACCCAACATGCCGGCGCGGGTCTCTTTTGCATTCAATCAATCTCGGGGGCCTGCCTTATTTTTAAGCTCGAGGATGGGTGGTCGCAGCCTTTGGCCGCTGCGAAAAAGCCGGAGACCGCAAAAATAAAAATGACGTCGATATCAAGTTCACCGACGGTAACTGCTACGGCCTGATCGGTGCCAACGGCACCGGAAAGTCGACATTCCTGAAAATTCTTTCCGGGGAGATAGCGCCCGACAAGGGCACGGTGAGCACCGGGCCCGGCGAACGCATTGCCGTCCTGAAGCGGGACCATTTTGCCTTCGACGATAAAACCGTTATCGACACGGTGATCATGGGGCACGATCGGCTGCATGCCATCCTGATGGAACGAAACACCATTTACGCCAAGGCGGATTTTACCGCAGTGGACGGCATCCGATCCGGTGAGCTGGAAGCGGCGTTCGCCGAGATGGACGGCTACGCGGCCGAATCCCAGGCGGCGGTTCTGCTCAAGGGCCTGGGCATTGCTGAAGAGGCACTCCGGTTGAAAATGAAAGAACTGGAAGGGGGGGCCAAGGTCCGCGTGCTTCTGGCCCAGGTTTTCTTCGGCAATCCCGATGTCCTGCTCCTTGACGAGCCCACCAACCATTTATGTCTGGAGGCGCACCATTGCGGGGGAAGCGGTCTGGTCTGCTGATCGGGACCGGGGGATCAAACCTTGATTGTCAATTTTCCGCTCATATATTGCAATGGCAACCCTTTCAATCCGGGAGGACAACCGATGATCGACCTGTTCAAACGCTTTTTCAGCGCCGCCGCCGAGGACGGCCGGAATCCCGACGGCCAGGATAACGAACGGGATGTGACCGTGGCCATTGGCGCCCTGTTCCTGGAGATGGGGCGCATCGATGAGACCTTCACGAAACAGGAAACGGCGAAGGTGATTTCCATACTGACCAATAAATACGGCCTCTCCGACGAGGATGCCGACGCCCTGCTCGATGAAGCGGATCGCGAGTTGGAAGCGAGTGTCGATCTATGGCAGTTTGCCCGGGTCATCAACGCGCATTACAGCATCCCAAAAAAGGAAAAACTAATCGAACGATTGTGGCAGATTGTATATGTCGACGGTAAAATGGACAAATATGAACATTACCTGATGAACAAGCTTTCTAAACTTCTTGGCCTTTCCCACAAACAACTGATCGACGCCAAGCTCAAGGTGCTGCACGGCAAGTGATGCCGGTCCGACGGGCATAGTCCACATCTGCCCAGTGAAAAGGGTATACACACGACTTGCATCGCTGCCCGGTATCAACAAAGTATGCAATCAATTTTATCGTCGCAAGCGACGGGGCAATAGACCCTCATTGATCAACTCCCCCACCGACGGTCCACCGGATACCTGCCCCCCGAGAACAATACCTGAACGGTTGGCAAAGATCAGTTTTACCTTGCGTTCACCGGCGCCGGGAAGCATGCCGGGGTGACGATCCGGGGCAACGGCGGTTGCCGTAGCGTAACCCTTCCTTATGGACCCGTTCTCAACGCCCCGTGTTGCAGCGGAATCATCTTCACGCCGTGTGTGATTGTCTTCGGCAGGCGTCGACAAAAGGCTGCAGGGCGGATTGGATGCGCGCCTGGAGGATGGCTTCGGGTGTCGGGGGCAGGGCGCCGTTGGTGATGGCCCCAGCCAGATCGGGGAGGAATTGCAGCAACAGCGGATGGGGAATGGGCCGTCGCAGGTTGTGCATCAGCTGTTCACAGGCGCGGCGGGCTTCGGCCCGGGGCCAGTAGTAGCGGATGCGATCGCGCAGGCCATAGCGGCGCAGGTAGCAGCGCTCCTGGGCGGTGCCGTGAGAGTGGGTGTCCCAGTGCTCGGGGTGGGCCAGCATCAGGCGCTCCATGACCGCCATCAGGTCGGATGGCTGGGTCAGTCCGGGGAGTTCACTCTCGATGTGGGCCAGGGCAAAGAGTGCTTCGCGCAGGGCAAAGGTGAGACAGGGGCCTATTTTGAGCAGGGTAAAGTGATCCCGTACCATCTGTTTCAGCGATGACGGGGCCTGATAATCGGCGGCGTGGATTTCAAAGGTCATGGCGTTGGGCAACCGCTCGTGGAATGCCGAGAGGGCCGCGGCGGCTTGCATATCATAGGCGGCCGCCCGGTGGTTGTCGAAATCCACACCGGGCTGAACCACTACGGCGATGATCCGCTCCCAGGCCCGCTCGACTCCCGCCCGGCTGAAGGCCGCTTCATAGTGCGCCAGTTCGGCCCTCAGATCCCGAGGATCGGTAACGATCAAGGTCCCGTCCTGCCCCAGGGCGCCACCCGGTGCCGGCACCTCGGTTCCGATTACATATAGTGGCGGTTGTCTCTGGAAATGAGCGGCGGTGGATTCGGCGGCCCGGCACAGGGCAGCGGCCCGCTGCGCTGCCAGCGTCACCGGCAGGCGGCCCCGGGGGTCATCGGCGCATGCCCGGCCGGTGTCCAGATGCAGCTTGCCGTATCCGGCGGCCACAAAGGCCCGGGCCAACGCCTCGGCATGGGTCATGGCTTCCATCGCCGGCAGCCGACGCCAAAGGTGGGGCCCGAGATGATCCGCTCCCAAGAGGATCTGCTCCGGTGCCAATCCACGATCGGCTGCCAGGCGTGTCATGTGGTCGGCGAAATCAGCCGGGGTCATGCCGGTATAACCACCGGACAGGTTGACCTGGTTGGCCGTGGCCTCCACCAGCAGCAGGGCTCCATCCTTTTTTGCCCCGTCGGCAGCCGCCGCCAAGACCAGTGGATGCGCCGTGCAGACGGCCACCTGACCGCCGGTACGGCCTAAAAGATGTCGGCTGCGCAGATCGTTCAGCACGGGAAGCCTCGGTGTCTCTGCATGTCGTGAAGTGTACCCCTCAACCATCGGTCCGGCGCAGTTTTGTGGTGGACATGGCGGCAGGTTCGGGGCGCTGCAATTACATTTTGTAGCCGATGGCACGCAGGAAGGATTTTCGTTTGGCAATGTCGGCGTCCCCTTCAATGCCTTTGGCGGCAAAACCGTCGATGACCCCCAGGATGCCTCGCCCCAGTGCACTTTCAGCAATGATCACTTCGACCGGATTGGCCGTGGCGCAGAAAATCCGACAAACCTCCGGCACCTGTTTGATCGTGTTAAGGATGTTGACCGGGAACATGTCGCGCATGAAAATGATGAAGCTGTGTCCGGCCCCCAGGTTCAGGGCATTTGCACGGGAAAGCGCGCTCAAACCCTCATCCGTGCCGGCAAAGCGAACCAGGCAGACATCGGAGGCTTCACAGAAGGCGATGCCGAATTTAGCACCGGGAACCGTATTGACGATGGCTTCATAAATATCCTCCACGGTTTTGATGAAGTGGGACTGCCCCAGGATGAAATTGAGCTGTTCGGGATTGTCGATCGTGACGGTCTTCATTTCCATGGCATCTTCTCCTTAAATAAAAATGTGCCTGTGAAGGTAAAGTGGGCGGCGGGGTATCCGGCCCCGTTTTTTAAACGCGGTTTCTGTCGCCAGCATGCTGTTCCGCCTTTCGGCGCTCTTTAACGGTCGACACCCTGGACGGGGTGGCCATTTCAATTTATGCAGAAAACAGAGGTTTAACAAGTCTATTGTGATACCAACTCCGTGTTGTAAGGCCTGTTGCCCAGATCCTGGCATGCGACTCAGGGTCGCGGAAAGAAATAATTCCACCATTTGGCTTCCTGCTCTCGATAGGCTCCGGGAATCGCGACGCTGTGCCGTCGCAACATCAACTGGAGACCATATGAGAGGAGGAAACAATGAAGACGTTTATGATCGTTGTGGCGTTGGGTTTGGCCTGTTTTCTGATTGTCGCCTGTTCGGAGAAGCCGCCGGCCACCATGGGACAGGCCGAAAAAAGTGGAACAGAGGCATCGTCACAGGAGGCGGCGTCGGCCGCGGCCGAGGTTGCCGAGATCGACGGGAGGTTGGTTCAGACCGAAAAAGGCCTGGCGCTTGCTACAGGCACGGATGCCTACGTGGTGGCCGGTAAGGACCTGTCGGACATGCGCGGCAAGCTGGTCAAGATTACCGTTACGATTGCCGAGGTCGATGGCGGTCAGGTCATCGAGGTCATGACGGTGGCGCCAGCCCCTGACTGACGAGGGCCGTTCCCCAGTCGATGGCGCTAGTCAGTTCGGCCTCGGTCTGCTGAAAACTGACCCCCACGCCCAGGGACCACTGGTCGTTGATCTTTTAGGCCACGGAGGGGTTGATGTTTAGTGTGGCCAATTCGGACTTGAGCGCGTAATAGCGGCCAACCCAGCCGTTGTCATACTCGGTGACCAGTCCATAAGGGGCGGTGATACCGATGCCGGCCTTCCACTGATCGGAAAAGCTGTGCATGTAAAACAAGTTGGGTACCAGGGCCGGTTTTCCGCCGTCACCGCCGTTGCCTCCGGTAAGGGGGGTGGTCAGCGCGGTGGTCGAGCCCTGGTTCTTGAATTCGGCCTGCGGGATAATGTAGTGGGCGCCGACCTGCAACTGGTTGTCGGACTGCAGAGCCATGCCGGCCGGGTTGAAAAAGACGGTGCTGGCATCCTGGGCTGCCGCTGCGACACCGGCGTAAGCATACCCGGCGCTGGAGGCGCTCTGTTCGATGATGGCGAATCCCGACCCTGCTGCGCTGCCGCTGAAGAAAAGTACGCATGAAATGGTTACGACCGCTAGAGCCAACAAAGACCCATTCTGTTTCTTGAACATATTCCCTTTCTCCTTTTTTAGTCGTTTTTGCCAATGATAAACCTTCACTGATTAAGAGCGCTTTAACACAAGCTGTCGCGTCCTTGACACCACCAGGTCCCCTGGAATGATGTCGCGCGTTCTTTCGTATTGCATCGGAGCCAGCAGGCTGGGGAAGGGGATAACTTATTATTCTATTGTTGATTGGTTCGTCCCTCCTTGGCAATGTTTTTTTAATCCGCGACTGATCTTCGAGACGGATGCAGAGAGGTCTTCGCGCAGACCTTGATTTGTGACCCATAAATAGCTTATTGAATAGTCACGATTGGATAACCGACGGATAAGCGACGTGGGTTAGCATTGGGCGGCGCGGCAGCGGCGACGATTTTTAAAAGCCTATGCCGAGGTCCTTCACATCGATTCCGGGCATGTGATCGACGGTTATTTAAAATTCATGGCGCGGGCCAAGCTGAATAACGATCACGACCGAGCTTGACTGCCGCTGCGTCTTCAAGGAGTACGGGTGGAAATTACAACCACAATCGTTGGGGCAGGGGTCGTCGGTCTTGCCGTGGCGGCTGAACTGTCCAAGACCCATAAAGGGGTATTGATCCTGGAGCGCAACCCGGCATTTGGACAGGAAACCTCCAGCCGCAACAGTGAAGTGATTCACGCCGGTATCTATTATGACCGGGATTCTAAAAAGGCCAAACTCTGCGTCGAGGGCAACCGGTTGTTGTACCGGTTGTGCGAGCAGCGCCGGATTCCCCACCGCCGATGCGGCAAGCTGATCGTGGCCACCGAAAAAGACGAGGAAGCGATCCTGGCGACGATTCAGGATCGTGCCCGCGAGAACGGCGTGGAGGCCCTTGAGATGTTGAGCGCCAGGCAGATCAAGGCCCTGGAGCCCAATGTGAAGGCGTGTGCCGCGCTTTTTTCTTCCTCCACCGGTATCATCCATTCCCACCGGTTGATGCGCCACTATGCTGCCCGGGCATATGAAAACGGCGCCCAGCTCGTGCCGCATACGACGGTTTCACGGGTGGAAAAGCAGGACGATGCCCGCTACCGGGTCCATGTGGTCTACCCGGACGGGCAGACCGATTCGTTTGCCTCGCGCTGGATCGTCAACTGTGCCGGGCTCGAATCCGATCGAATTGCCGCATCCATGGGAATTGACATCGATGCCTGCGGCTACCGGCTGCATTACTGGAAAGGGGAGTATTTCAGCCTCGACGTGCCCCGGGGGTTTATTCGCCACCTGGTCTATCCGGTTCCCCAGGCGAACCATGTGGGTCTGGGGGTCCATGCCACCATCGATCTGAGCGACCGGGTGAAACTCGGCCCCAATGCGACCTATCTGCCCGACAGGACGCTCGACTATACCGTGAATGCGCAAGCCCGGCAGTCGTTCTACGAGGCGGCCTGTCGTTATCTGCCCGGCATCGGGGTCGATCAGTTGCATCCGGAAATGACCGGGATCCGGCCCAAGCTGCAAAAACCCGGAGACCCGGCCAGGGATTTCATCATCGCGGAGGAGTCGTCCAAGGGATTTCCCGGGGTGATCAACCTGATCGGTATCGAATCCCCCGGGCTTACCGCCAGTCATGCGATTGCCCGCCATGTGGCGAGTTTGATGGCTGAACGGGAGTGAACCGGGCGTCCCTGGGGGCACACGGCGTTACGGTTGATACCGAGGATACCTGCCGGCAGCCTGCCGCCGGAGGTGATACCGGGCGCCGCTGCGCAATCGCCCGCTGGCGCCGTCCGGTATCTAATTATTCGTGATGGGGGATTGACCGACGATCAGAAATCCATGTTGGCCGGCTCGAAGTGTTCTCTGGAGTGCTTGCAGGACGGGCACATGGGCGGCGGTTCGGTGCCTTCGACGATATAGCCGCAGACGCCGCACTTCCATTTGATCGGCTGCTCGCGTTTGTACACGGCCCCTGCCTCGACCATCTTGATGATTTTCTTGTAGCGTGCACGATGATGGGCTTCGATCTTGGCCACCTGCTCGAAGGCGATCTTCGCCTGGGTCTGTCCCTCTGCTTCCGCCTCCTTGGCGAACTGCGGGTACATGCTCTCCACCTCGTAGTCTTCCCCGCCCATGGCTTCCTTCAAATTGGTCAGGGTGTCGCCGATGCCGCCCAGCAGTTTCAGGTGGTCCTTGGCATGCTGCATTTCGTTAAAGGCCGTCTCCTCGAAAATCTTGGCGATGTAGTGATAGCCTTCTTTCCGGGCAACCTTGGCAAAAAACGTGTACTTGTTGCGGGCCTGGGATTCGCCGGCAAAGGCCGCTTTCAGGTTTTCGGTGGTCTTGCTCATTTTTTCCTCCTTGCTGGTTGATGGGTGAGTGGCGTGTTAAAAAAAGATGTCCGGCTTTCCGCTCGTGCGTCGACGGCGGCTTTCAGAACATTTGCTGCTTTGCGCTACATGTGTCACAAAGGCCTTTGAGGACGACCCGTCTGCTGATCACCTTGAACGTGCTGGCGATCGCTTTCGGAACTTCCAGGCGGGCGTAGCCTTCATATTCGAAGTCAATGATCCTGCCGCAGGCCATGCAGTGCAGGTGGTGGTGGTCCTTGATGTCGGGGTCGAAGCGCTTGGGTCCGCCGAAGGTCTCCACCACCTCCACCACCCCGATCTCGGCAAAGGTTGACAGTGCGCGGTTGACCGTATCGAAAGAGATGTTCGGGAACTCTTTTTTGACCGCCCTGTAGACCAGATCCGCCGTGGGATGCCGCTTCGACTGAATGAGGATTCGGTAAATGCCAACGCGTTGGGGGGTGATTTTCAGCTGGTGACGGCGGCAGGTTTCGATAAAAAGCCGCACACGCTGAGCCATCTCTTTGTTTTGCATGTGGCTCTTAAATAAGATTAGTTCCTATTTGTCAACACTTATCCAACTTAAAAAAAAGGTCCGATGTCCCAATCCAATGTAAAAAAAATGTCAGCGCAGGTTCGGCAGTAAAATTGGTTTGACTTTGTGGCGGATTTTACTCAACCTCACAAGTGTCAGGCCGCTCAAGCAAGAGGGCCGGTGGCAATGCCCACAAGGAAAGCAGGCTGGCGTATGACCGAAACAACCACCTATCATCGATACCGTCGCACCGAAGAGAGGGTCAACAGCATCACCCATGGTGTCGGCATCATCCTTGCCATTGCGGGCCTGGGGGTGCTGACCACCTCTGCCGGTGTCTCCGGCAATCTGCGGCACATGGTCGGCGTCAGTGTATTCGGGCTCACGCTGATTCTGATGTACACGGCATCGACCCTTTACCATGGTGTCCGGAATCCCCGAGCCAAAGCTATTTTACAGACCTTTGACCATTGTGCCATATTTTTACTGATTGCAGGAACTTATACCCCATTCACCCTGGTGACGCTATATGGTCCCTGGGGCTGGTCCCTTTTCGGCGTGGTGTGGGGGTTGGCGGTTTTCGGAATCGTTGTTGAACTGACCCCTCTGCGTCGGTATCGCGCACTTTCGCTTGGATTGTACCTGGGCATGGGCTGGGCCGTGGTCGCTGCCATCAAACCCATGCTGGCCGGCATCGCCCCCGGCGGCTTGTTTTTGCTGCTTGCCGGCGGCCTGTCGTATACCGTCGGCATCAGCTTTTACCTGTTGCGCAAACTTGCCTATCACCACGCCATCTGGCATCTTTTTGTACTGGCCGGCAGCATCTTTCACTTTTTTGCCGTTCTTTTCTATGTTGTTCCCGTTGCCGATTTCTGATAGGCTGAAGCAATCAAAACTACCCGGCTCCAAGAGCAAACCAATGCCTGGTCTTCCGGGCCGGGATCCACTCACTCGTGAGGAAAGACACGCGATGCCTGAAGATGCAACGAAAGTCAGTGATCATGAAGTGGTGCTGTGGGACAACACGGTCACGCGCCTCAGCCGCTTCTGGGAAAGCGGACCCCTGGTGCTTGTTTTCCTGCGCCATTACGGGTGACCCTTCTGCCGGGATCAGGTGGCGCAGTTGCGTCAGAAAGCAGACAAATTTCAGCGGCTCGGTGCCCGGGTGGTACTCGTCGGGCTGGGAACACCGGAGGAAACAGCGGCCTTCAAAGAGCAGTTTAACGTCCCTTTTACCATGATCGCCGATCCGCAGAAGCGGCTCTTCAAGGCCTTCCATCTCAAGCAGGCGTCCTTAGGCGGCCTGTTTTCCGTGGGTATGGCCGTAAAGGGCTTGTCGGCCATGGCCAAAGGCCACGCCATAGGCATTCCCAAAGGGGATGTCCGTCAGCTGCCCGGGGTTTTCATCATCGACAGCGGCGGCCGTATCCGGTTCAGCCATTTTGCAAAAGATCCCGCCGACCACCCGGACCCGGACGACCTCCTGGCGTTTCTCCGGGACGACAATTGAACGAACCATCGGCGCGGGTGGTTGCAAGGCGGGGTGGTGCGTCGTCGGCATCGACACAAAGGGCATCAGTCCTCAGAACTCAAAATCCAACCGCCCGAGGACCTCTGCACCGCCAGCGCCTTTCAAGCGCATCACCACCCCCTCGCCGGAGGACACGGCCTCGTCGGTAATGGCGGATATGGTCACGAAATGGGTCACCAGGACAATCAGCGGCCCGTCGGCGGGTTGTTTGGCCAGGAACGACCGCAGGCCGGCAAGGTTGGGTTCGCGATCCTGGGGGCGTTCGTAAAATGAATTCAGGGCCGGCAGCTCGGTAACCGGTCCGAGACCGATGAGCGCGGCCGTCTCGAGGCAGCGACACCACTGGCTGGCGTAGACTCGGGCCGACGCGATGCCCCGGCCGCGAAGCCACTGGCCAATGCGCCGGGCCTGGGAGCGCCCCTGGTCGTCCAGATTGCGCTGGGTGGTGCAATCGCCGATCCGGAAATGGTCAGGATCTCCGTTTCCGGGGGCAATGGCATGGCGGATCATCAGCACATGGCCGCCGGCGCCGATCTGTTCAACAAGACGGTCAGGCTCGGCTGCAGCGGCGCTGACGACCGAAAACAAAAGCCCCAGGCCAGCTGAAAGAATTCTCTGCTTCGGCATCATGCCTTACCCTCCTTAACCTGTCGCATTCCATGCTCATACCCCGATGAACCGCTTGACGAAACCTTCTACCAGACCCTATATTTAAATGGTAGCAAATTAAAACTGAATACCAAAGGAGGTTCAATCATGGACGTGAGAAAGATCCTATGGCCGACAGACTTTTCCGCAATATCTGAAAGCGCCCTGCCACACGTTAAATCGCTCACCGAGAAATACGGCGCAGAAATCCACGTTCTCTACGTGATTGAAGATATCGCCCACCATGACGGCTGGTATGGTGCCTTTGAGGAAAAGCGTGTCAAGGAACTCATGGCGCATGCCAATAAAACGGCATCCACGCGGTTGGGCCAGATCTGCGAAAAGTACCTCGACGGCTGTCCGCTCTACATCAAGCATGTGGCGGTCGGTGATGCCGCCAAGGAGATCCTGAATCTCATAGAAAAAGAGAAGATGGATATGGTGGTTATGGCCAGCCATGGCGAGAAAGGCAACTTCCGTTTCGGCAGTGTGGCCGAAAAGGTGCTCAAGCACTCTCCTGCTCCGGTGACTATCATCCCCGTTGCGCCGAACCCATGATGCCTCCCGTCTGAACACCCATCGCGGCAACCCTTCCAGGACCACCGTGCCAGGCCCGCTTACGTGACTTAACGCGCATCCGGTAAGTGGGCCGGCAGGGGTTTTCTTTGCTTCTGCAGGCGAAATTCAAAAGAAACCGTAATCACATCGGCACTTTTTCTGCGCATGCTGAGATTCACACCCGCAGCGTCCATAGGGATGCTGGACCGTCTTCTCGTTCCCCGATGATCCTACACCGAAAGCCGCTTTCCGATAAAATGGCACACTCCTTGAGATCAAATTCGGACGCCCCATGTCATCCGCATCGGCGCAGGCGTGTCTGGCTCCACAACCATTGAATCACGCGACCGAACCGGCCCTGGCGATGCGACCACGGTGGCTTTGATGGTGTTTGATAACAAGTGGTTGAGAAAATTTCGAATACGGTCCGACCATCCAATACGGTGATGTTTCAGAGGTCTTTTCAACCGCGGCCAATCAACGCATCGCCATTGCCTTGTCCGCACTGTCCCCTGGCACCTTGTACCCTTTCCGGCTGGTCGTCGTAACAGATGCAGGCTCCATCGACGGCAACGACCGCAGCTTCGAAACCGCCACGGCAGGCGGCAATGCCCCCCATCCCGTCCAGCAGCAGCAGCGGCGGTGGCGGTGGCGGATGTTTTATCGATTCGGTTTTCCGGTGATACCGACTCGCTGGAAACCAAACCGCATAAAGGACGCCTGCGTTGCGGGCGCCCTTTTCAATCCCCCTGCCGATGGTCGAGCGCGACATAGTTTGTTTGCGCCACTTGCATCACGAAATCAGGCATGCGATGGTTGGCCACGGCCATCTTGTCGCAGATGCCGTTTTCGTGACACGCCAACCGGCCATCCCGGCACCGCTGATTAAACAGTCGGGAGGCTAACCAGATCTATCGAATCGTTCGGGAAAGGGGGACGCATGTTGGATTTTACGCTCACACCGGAACAGCTGGCGCTGCAGCAGAAAGCCCGCGAATTTGCGCTGAAGGAAGTCCTGCCGGTGGCCTGGTACTACGACGAAAAGGACGACATTCCGCTGCCGGTGATCCGCAAAGCCTACGATGCCGGGATCATGAACCTGGATATTCCCAAGGCCTATGGGGGTCAGGGGCTGGGTCTGGTCGAGGCCGCCATCCTGACGGAAGAGCTGGCGGCCGCCTGCCCCGGCCTGGCCACATCGATTTTCGACAACTCCCTGGGAATGGAGCCGGTGCTGCTGTCGGAGAACGAGGAGATCCGCCAACGCTATCTGCCGCGCATTCTCAACGACTTCAAGACGATCTGTTTTGCCACCTCCGAGCCGTTGATGGGGTCGGACGTGGCCGGGATCCGCTGCCGGGCCCAAGCCAGCGGCGAGGACTATATCCTCAATGGCACCAAATACTGGATCACCAATGGCGGATTGGCCGATTACATGTCGGTCTTTGCCACGGTCGACCCCAAGCAGAGCCACAAAGGGATCTGCGCCTTTCTGGTGGAGAAAAGCTGGCCCGGGGTTCGGGTCGGTCGCCCAATCCCCAAAATGGGGCAGCGTTGTTCGAACACCGTGGGCCTGAAATTCGACAATGTCCGCGTACCCAAAGCCAACGTACTGGCGCCGCCGGGCAAAGGCTTTGTTTTGGCCATGAAAACTTTCGGACGCACGCGGCCCATTATCGGTTCCTTTGGAGTGGGCGCGGCCCGATCGGCCATGGAGTATGCCATGGAGTATGCCAAAAAGCGGCAGGCATTCGGCATGCCCATTGCCGGTTTCCAGGCGATCCAGTTCAAAATCGCCGAGATGTACCAGAAGGTGGAAACCGCCCGCCTGCTGACCTTGAAGGCAGCCTGGGAGGCCGACCAGGGCATGGATCCCACTCTGAATGCATCCGTCGCCAAACTTTATGCCACCGAGGTCGCCCTGGAAGTCGTCAATGAAGCCTTGCAGATATTTGGCGGCTACGGCTACACCAAAATGTATCCCGTCGAAAAGCTGCTGCGCGATGTGCGCCTTCTGCGCATCTACGAAGGCACCAGTGAGGTCCAGCGCGTGATCATCGCCGGCACCGTGATGAGCCAATACCAACCCGCCATGCCGGCTTTGGAAGATCTGCCCCTGCATCGTGACGCCGATCCCCTCGGGGCAGACGCGATGGAACCGGCCTGGCGCTGCCGCATCTGCGGCTATGTCCATTACGGCGATGACGCCCCCGATGAATGCCCTTATTGCTTCTTCCCCAAGTCGGCATTCAAGAAGGCGGGGGAGGTAGCAAACGCCTGAGTCGTTCTGCCCGGTGCCTGCCCATCCTGCCTGCCCGGCGGCGGGTTGGATGGGTGGTTCAATGACCGACCAACCCTTTTCGTTGCAGGGGATGCCCACGATGGCAGCTGTGAGCGATAAGGCGATCGTTCTGGCCGTTGAGCGGTTTTTTAAGCGGCCTGAAATTTACGGCAACCTGGCATTTCTCAACAATCGCCTGCCCGGTTCGGCAGACATCGTTGTTGCCGGTGGCGCCATTCGCAACGTCATCATCGATGTCGTGCACGGCGATGCACCCCCCACCCGTGATGTCGACCTGTTCATCGGCGGCCTGGATCCTGGTTTCTGCCTGTCCGATACGTTCGAGGACCAGGCGGTCGAACCGGTAGCACTGAAGGGACTGCGCTGGTATCCGGTTTCCTCGGGTCTGGCTTACGACCTGTGCTTGCTTCCGGACTTTCTGGTCATCGATACCTGCCACCTCGAACCGACCATGGACAACCTGTTGAACGGAATCGATTTTACGGTCAATGCCATTCTATACGATTATCGGAGAAACACGCTGATTGAGAAGGGCTGCACGGCGGCTGTGACGGATCGTATGATCGATTTGAACAGCAGCTTTATTCCGGATAAGCGATTGATCGCCTATCTAGCCCGCCAAAACCGAAGGTCCTGACAGTCAGGGCCGGAGCCGAAGCCCAACCCTGACGACGGTCCGTCTATCGCTTCAACGTACGTTTTTTGTCTGACCGGTCACGCCGGAACAGCCAATTGGTCCTCACCCGACGCGCGACATGGATCAGCCGGTGCACCCATCTACGCTTCTCCGAAAGCCTATGGCAGTTTGAACCTAGCACCATTAAGACAGTAATTTCAGACACCGCCATTGCGCAGTGAATATGGGGTAGGGCTTCTTTCGAGGCGCTGCCCCTTTTTGGGTTGTGCGCCCGGCTTTGTCCCCCCAGACGATGTCCGGCTAACCATCCACAGTTACTCATTGCAAACCATGCGGATATCCCCAGCACAATAGGGCGAAGCCGGGGCGGGCCGATCGCGCGATTGAACCGCGATGGTGCGTG
>JAGTUY010000226.1 GCA_018224455.1 Desulfosarcina sp. | reverse complement strand
CCAAACCAGAAAACATGAGCCAAAATACCGTAGACGAACTGGTCGATCTGCTGAAGGTTTACAACAAGGCCTATCGCCAAGGCACCCCCATTGTCAGTGACGCTGAATACGATGCGCTGGTGGAGCAGCTGCGCGAACGCGCGCCAGCGCATCCGTTTTTGCAGGCCGTGGAACCCGAGCAGTTCACCGGCCGGCGGGAGGTCCGCCATCCGATTCCCATGCTCTCCATCGAAAAAGCCTACACCAGGGAACAATTGGAGCGCTTCGCGGCCCGGGTGCAAAAAGAAGCCGAGGCCCTTGGGATCGAATCGGTAACATTCAGACTGACGCCCAAACTGGACGGCCTGGCCGGCCGGGATGACGGCAGCGTGTTCGCCACCCGAGGAAACGGAGAGGTCGGTTACGAGATCTCCAGCGCCTTTGCCAAAGGCGTCGTTCCCATCGGCGGCCGTGGCCAGGGGATGGGAGAAATTGTCGTGGTGAAAAGCTATTTCGACCAACACATGGCCGATTTTTTCGAACACCCGCGCAACATGGTGGTGGGCATCATCTCCTCGGATACGCTCAACGAAAACGCCGCAACCGCCTTGAACGACGGCATGGTCCGCTTTGTCCCATACAGCCAGGCCCCGTCGACAATCGTTGATGGACGCCGGTTGGTGGAAGGCACCCGACAAGTGGTCCAGGATCTGCTGAAAAATGTGGACTATCCAACAGACGGCGTGGTGGCCGAGGTGACGGATGACCGGTTAAAAGACCAGATGGGCGCCACGGCCCACCACTACCGCTGGCAGATCGCCATTAAGACCAAGGGCGAAACAGCCCAGACGACGGTAACCGGCATCCAGTGGCAGGTGGGCCGCACCGGCAAGGTCACGCCGGTGTTGGAGGTGGACCCGGTATCGCTGTCAGGCGCAACCATCCGCCGGGTGACCGCCCACCACGCCGGCAATATCCGCAATTCAGGCATCGGCATCGGCACCCGCATCGAGGTCATTCGCAGCGGCGAGGTCATCCCCAAGCTGGAAGGCGTTCTGGAGATCCGGGGAGAGGTGGAGCGCCCCGAGGCTTGCCCCGCCTGCGGCGGACCGCTGGTGTGGCAGAACGATTTTCTCATGTGCACCAACAACGCCTGTCGGGCCCAGATCGAGCAACGCATCGGCCACTGGTTCCGGATCCTGGGCAATGCCGACTGGTTGGGCATCAAGACCATCGGCAAGATTGTCACAAGCGGCCATGACAGTCTGGAAGCGATCTACCGGCTCTCTGAAGCCGATTTCACATCCATGGGGTTCGGACCGGTGCAATCCAAAAATCTGGCCGAAGCCATCACCATCAGCCGCACCAAGCCGGTCGAGGACTGGCGGTTCCTGGCCGCTTTCGGCATCGCGGATCTGGGCACCGGTGACAGCCGCAAACTGCTGGCCCACGTTCGCCTGGAGGATGTTGTGGCGCTGGATCCTGAGGCGATCGCCCAAATCAAAGGGTTTGGCGAAAAGACCAGCCAGAGCATCGTCACCAGCATTGGCGCCATGAAGGGAACCATCCGCCACATGCTCGACCTGGGCTTCAATCTGAGACGCACGCCCCTTGCATCGGAGCAGGCGGACGTCGACAGTCCCGTTGCGGGCAAAGGCATCGTGTTTACCGGAAAAATGATTCACGGCACCCGGGATGCGATGCAGGCAGAAGCCAGGGCGCTGGGCGCCACCGTGCAAACAGCCGTCAGCGGGAAGACCGACTATCTGGTTTGCGGTGAGAACGTCGGTGCTGCGAAGATCGACAAAGCCAGCCGGCTGGGTGTGACGGTCCTCACCGAAAGCCAGTACATGACCATGGTCACCGGCAAGTGAACCGCGCCAGGAGAAAACGACCTTCATGACCCGCCAGCGCCGACCATCCGCCATCATTCTTGCCGCCGGCCACTCCCGTCGGATGCGGCGATTCAAGCCGTTGTTGACGTTGGGTGGGCGAACGGTGCTGGAACGCGTCGTATCCCTCTACCGCAGCGCCGGCGTGACAGACATCCGGGTGGTGACCGGCTTTCGTTCACAATCCCTTCGATCTGCGATGACCGGCCTGCCGGTGGCGGTGGTCCACAATCCGGCACATGACGAAGGCATGTTCGCTTCGGTGTTGGCCGGCATCGACACACTTGATCCGGACGTCCCCTCCTTTTTCGTTCATCCGGTGGATATTCCACTGGTGCGCCGGCACACCCTGGCGATGCTGATGGGCGCTCTCGATCGGCGCCCGTCAACCGTGGCCTATCCGGTGTTCGATGATCAACGGGGACACCCGCCGCTAATCGACGGCGCCCTGAAAGAAACCATCTTATCCCACAGCGGCGCCGGCGGACTCAGGGCCCTGCTGCGTTGTTTCGACGCAACGGCCCTTAACGTCCAGGTGGCAGATGAGGGCGTGCTGCTGGACGCGGACACACCCGATGATTTTCAGCGTCTTGAAACCCGGCTTGCGACGTCCGACAGGCTCACCGAAGATGAATGTCGGACGCTCATGGAAAAGGTTCGCAAGTTGCCCGGGTCGCTGATCCAGCACTGCCATCGTGTGGCGTGCGTAGCCGGAAAGTTGGCCAGGGCGGTCAATGACCGTGGCGGGGCCCTTGACGTCGACCTAATTCAATCGGCCGCCCGGGTTCACGATGTGGCACGGATCGAAAAAAACCATGCCGCCGCCGGAGCCCATCTGCTGCATTCAATGGGGTTTCCCGCCATGGCCGCCCTCGTCGCGAACCACATGGATATCCGCCTGTGCCAAGATTCCCCCTTGGATGAGGCGCAAATCGTTTATTTGGCGGACAAGCTGGTGGCCGGAACCAGGCTGGTGAGCCTGAAGCAGCGGTTCGACGCGAAGCTGAAAAAATATGGCCGCGACCCGAAGGTCGCAGAGAACATTGTCCAACGCCGGCGCGCCGCGCTTATGATCCAAGGCAAAGTCGAACAAACATCAGGCCAGACCATGGGTCGGCTGTTGAACGAGGCCGAGCTCATCGACAAGTGCCACCCATGAGAAATATCCTCAACCCCGGGTTGATGTCCGGTCGTCAAAAAAAGGTTCTACTGCTTCGCCACGGGGAACCCCTGAAGGAATCCGATGAAAGACGCTTCATCGGTCAGACGGATCCTCCGCTGAGTCACGTGGGGCGCCGCCAGGCGAAACGCTGGCAGGAATGGCTCTCCGACGTGCCGGTCGCGCGCATCATTTCCAGCGATCTGTCCCGCTGCATGGAAACCGCCCGCATCCTTTGCACCGACCGCCCCATCATCGTCGAGCCGCTGGCCAGCCTGCGAGAAATCAACCTGGGTTGCTGGGACGGAATGACATTCCGACGGGTCAGAAAACGCTGGCCCGATGCTTTTCGACAACGCGGGCTGGAAATGGCCCGGTTCCGGCCACCGGGAGGGGAAAGCTTCCTGGACCTGCAGCAACGCGTGGTCCCGGTCTTTGAAGAGGTGGTCGATCAAGCCGGCGGGAACCTATTGATGGTGGCTCATGCCGGCGTCAACCGAATGATTCTCTGCCACCTGTTGGGCATGCCGCCGGAAAACCTCTTTCGCATTGCCCAGGACTTCGGGGCCATGAATCTGATTGGCCGGCATGCCAACGGGTATCGGGTTCAGGCCATAAACCTGCGTCCGGCCTGATGACCCGATGTCAAGTATCCGCCAACCGTTTGACCACTTGCCGTTCCTGCCTTACCTTGAAAGTCACGCCCATTCGCCCAGTGACAACCGCCGGTGGTCGGGCAGGTTGCCTGCAGGCGAGCCATTCAACGCGGTAGATGAGGACCGATGAAATCCTTCAAGCTGATACAACCCTACCTGATTGCCAACCGAAGCATCATTCTGTTCGGCCTGCTGTGCCTGATCGTGGTGGACCTGCTCCAGCTTTTCATCCCCCGCGTCATCAAGCGGGTGGTCGACGACTTGACGCTCCTGCAGGTGGATCACAGCGGCCTGTTGAATCATGCCGTGACCATTCTATCCCTGGGGCTCTGTATCGGCTTTTTCCGGTTCTTTTGGCGCCGCTGCCTCCTGGGAACCGCCCGCAAGACCGAAGAGGCCCTGCGCAACCGGCTTTTCGCCCATATTCAAACCCTGTCGCCGGCCTATTTCGACCAGATGCGCACCGGCGACCTCATGGCCCACGCCACCAACGACATCCAGCAGGTGCGCATGGCATCCGGGATGGGGTTGGTGGCCTTGAATGACGCCCTGTTCTTGGGATCGGCAGCCATCGGCTTCATGGTCTATATCAACCTGGAGTTGACCCTGTACGTGCTGATTCCCATGCCCCTGATCGTTTTGGGCACCCGTTTTTTCAGCCGGCGGATGCATCGCCGCTACAAGCGGGTACAGGGTGCCTTCAGTGAACTCACCGAGGCGGTCCGGGAACGTTTTGCCGGTATCCGCGTGATCATGGCCTACAACGCCCAAGCCGCCGAAGCCAAAGCGATCACCCGCATCTCCAACGCCTATGTGCACGAGAATATTGACTTGGTAAAAATCACCGGCGCGTTTTTCCCACTGATGATGCTGCTCACCAACCTGAGCCTGGCCATCGTCCTGTTTCAAGGCGGACGTCAGACCTTGTTCGCCAGAATCACCCCCGGTGATTTTGTGGCCTTCATCAGCTATCTGGGTCTGCTCACCTGGCCCATGATGGCCCTGGGCTGGGTGACCAATCTGATCCAGCGCGGCCGCGCATCCCTGGACCGCCTGGACGGCATCTTCAGCACCCGTCCCGAGTTGGCCGAAGCCCAGGATGCCATTTCCGTCTCCGGGTTTGAACGGACGCTGATATTTGAAAACGTCAGCTTTGCCTACGACCCGGGCCGCGGCAACGTTCTCGACCGGATCGATATACGCGTAAAAAAGGGTCAAACGTTGGGCGTCGTGGGACCGCCGGGCGCCGGAAAAACCACGATGATGCTTTTATTGATGCGCCTGTACGATGCGGGTTCGGGCAGCATTCGCATCGATGAAACCGACATCCGCCAGTTGACGATCAGGTCGCTGCGGTCACTGGTGTCCATTTCTCCCCAGGAACCCTTTCTGTTCGCGGGCACGGTCCGAGAGAATATCACCTTCGGCGGCAAAGGCGTCGCGGACGCAGACCTGCAACGGGCAACGCGCCTGGCAGCACTGGACGGCACCATCGACGAATTGCCCCACGGATTCGACACGGTGGTGGGGGAAAAGGGGGTGATCCTGTCTGGCGGACAAAAACAGCGCGTGGCCTTGGCCCGGGCCCTGCTCAATGACGCACCCATTCTGGTTCTCGACGACCCGGTAAGCCAGGTGGATACCCGCACGGCCGCCCGCATCGTGGACACCCTGCGGCGCATGGCGGGAGACAAAACCCTGATCGTCATCTCTCACCGGCTGTCGGCGGTGCGCCATGCGGATCAAATCGTGGTGATGGAAAAGGGACGGATCGTCACCAGCGGCAGCCACGCGCAATTGATGGCCGCCGGTGGATATTACGCCCGGGCCCACGGACTCCAGGAGCTCGAAGATGCGATTTGATTACGGCTACGACGAAGAGCAGCGCCTGGGAAAGCCCTATGATTTGAATCTGCTTCGCCGCGTCCTGCCCTATGCCTCACCCCATCGGACCAAACTGGCGCTATCCGTAGTCCTGGTTGTGGCCATTACCCTGCTGGAGCTGTCCGTCCCCTACATCACCAAGGAGATCATCGACCGCCACATTGTTCCCCGGAACCGAATTTCAGGCGGGACGGGCGATACCGGACAGGCCGATGGACGGTGGCTGTCGGTTGACCTGAAGGATCCTGTCGTTGCCGAGGTGGTTGACCGGGAAAAAAATCGGTTTCAGATCCGGGAAGATCAGGCAGTCATCCGGCTGACAGACCTGGAGCGCCTCGACCATTCCAGCTTAAGCCGGCTGCGGCATAAGGATTTGTCCGGTCTGCTGCGCATCGTCGCGCTGTTTTTAGGGGTGGTGGTGGCCATTTTCATCTTTACCTTCGCCCAGAATCTGATCATGGAGATGGCCGGCCATCGGATCATGCACGACCTGCGCGTTGGCCTGTACCGTCATATCCAGGCGATGCCCCTGCGCTTTTTCACCCGCAATCCCATTGCCCGCCTGGTAACCCGGGTGACCAACGACATTCAGAACATGCATGACATGTTCACCTCTTTTATCTCAATGGTCTTCAAGGATATGTTTCTGCTGGCGGGCATCGCCATTATACTTCTCGCCATGGACTGGCCCCTGGCGTTGATGACCTTCGCCGTATTGCCGCTGGTGGCGGCAACGGCCTTTGGATTTTCCCGAAAGGTCCGCGACGTATTTCGGGAGCTGCGCATCCAGGTGGCTCAAATCAACACCCGTTTTTCCGAAACCATCGCCGGCATCAAGGTGATCCAGACATTTCGCCGTGAGCGGGAGAACTTCGATTCCTTTGCTGGACTGAACCACGACAACTACCTTGTGGGCATGCGCCAGATCAATATCTTCGCCGTGTTCATGCCCGTCATCGAAATCCTGGGTGTCACCGCCATCGCCATCGTCGTCTATTTCGGCGGTTCCCACGTGCTGGACCAGACGGTGAGCATCGGCGCGCTGGCTGCTTTTATCGCCTACATGAAAATGTTTTTCCGCCCCATCCGGGACCTGGCGGAAAAGTACAATCTCCTGCAAAATGCCATGGCTTCCGCCGAACGGATATTTCTGCTCATGGACGCCCGTGCCGACAGCGCGCCTGAGCTGGACAATCTTCATACCCCGGGCCCGTTGGAAGAGATCCGTTTCGCGTCCGTATCGCTGGCTTACAATGCAGGCGAACCCGTGCTTAAAGACATTGATCTGACCATCCATGCCGGGGAAACCATTGCCATTGTCGGCGCCACCGGATCAGGTAAAACCTCGTTGGTGAATCTGCTGGTACGCTTTTACGAGCCCACCGCCGGCTCGGTCAGCTTCAATGGCATCGACTGCAGACAGATACGGCCGGCAGTGCTGAGAAAACGGATCGCGCTGGTCATGCAGGATCCGTTCCTGTTCACCGGCACATTGAAAGCGAATATTTTCTTTGCTGCCGACGGCCTCTCCCTTCAACAGCAGGCGAATATCCTTGACGCCTCCCGCTGCCGGGACCTGGCCGCCCGCTTTTCGGACGGTTTGGACGCCCGCATCTCGGAAGGAGGCGCTTCCCTGTCCAGCGGCGAACGCCAGTTGATCTCGGTCGCCCGTGCCTTTTCGGCGGATCCGGAAATGATCATTCTGGATGAAGCCACCTCCTATGTGGACTCCCAGACGGAAGTCCACTTGCAGGATGCCATCGCCAACCTGATGCGCGGTCGCACCTGCGTGGTGGTGGCCCACCGTCTCACCACCGCCCGAACGGCCGACCGAATTGTGGTGCTCAACAACGGCGTGATGGTGGAAACCGGAAATCATGATTCGCTGATGACGAAACAGGGATTTTATTACCGGCTCTATCATCTTCAGGGCAACGGCGCCTGAGGGGCGGCCGACGGTACTTCCAACCGGTCTCGTTCTTACGTATTAGTTATATTTTACAGTATGTTATAATTCTATTGAATACGGTTTTGGTCAACCATATAAGTCTTGCCAAAATCGGACAGGCGTGTTAGATTGAGCGCGTTTTTCTGGGTCCCCGGGAAAATTTCGATCATTCTAACCTTAAATCAATTCGATCGCGTTTTTCGTGTGATCTGACGGTGCAGCGGCACCTGGTGATGGGCCATCAGGGCCCCCCATTGTTAATCATTAACTAAAGGAGGAATGGATAGATGGCTTACGATGCGGTGAATATGGCGGACTGGCAGATTTCAGAAGCAGCGGAAGAAAATATGCCGACGCCGGAACAATGGCAGGAGACGCTGGGGCTCCAGAAAGATGAAATGCTTCCCATGGGGCGTCTGGCCAAAATTGATTTCCTGAAAGTAATCGACCGACTGAAAGACAAACCCGACGGCAAGTACATCGAAGTCACCGCCATCACCCCGACGCCGCTGGGTGAAGGCAAAAGCACCACCTCCTGCGGCCTTATGGA
The DNA here is from genome assembly GCA_018224455.1 of Desulfosarcina sp. GTDB lineage: Bacteria > Desulfobacterota > Desulfobacteria > Desulfobacterales > Desulfosarcinaceae > Desulfosarcina. Next base: position 18,334 of record JAGTUY010000226.1, on the reverse strand, counting down.
AGGCCTTGGCAAACGTGGTGTCAATGTGGGCGGAGCCCTGCGTCAGCCCTCCGGTGGCCCCACCATGAACGTCAAGGGAACCGCGGCCGGCGGCGGCAACTCCCTGCTGATCCCCATGACCGAGTTCTCCCTGGGTCTCACCGGCGACATCAACGATATCATGAATGCCCACAACCTGGCCATGGTGGCCATGACCGCCCGCATGCAGCATGAGCGCAACTACAACGACGAGCAGCTGGCCCGCCTCACCGGCATGCGCCGCCTGGACATCGATCCCACCCGCGTGGAGATGGGCTGGATCATCGACTTCTGCGCCCAGGCCCTGCGCAACATCATCATCGGGATCGGCGGCCGCACCGACGGTTTCACCATGCAGAGCAAGTTCGGCATTGCCGTGGGCTCCGAGCTGATGGCCATCCTGGCCGTGGCCACCGACCTGGGCGACCTGAAGGAGCGCATCAACAACATCACCGTGGCCTTCGACAAGAGCGGCAAACCGGTCACCTGCCGTGACCTGGAAGTGGGCAATGCCATGGCCGCCTTCATGCGCAACACCGTCAACCCGACGCTGATGTGCACCGCCGAGTACAACCCCTGCTTCGTGCACGCCGGGCCCTTCGCGAACATTGCCGTGGGCCAGAGCTCCATCATCGCCGACCGTGTCGGATTGAAGTGCTTTGACTATCATGTCACCGAGTCCGGATTTGCCGCCGACATCGGTTTCGAGAAGTTCTGGAACGTGAAATGCCGCTTCTCCGGCCTCAAGCCCCACGTATCCGTGCTGACGGCAACCATACGCGCCCTGAAGATGCACGGCGGCGGGCCCAAGGTCGTTGCCGGAAAAGCCATGGACGAAGCCTACACCAAGGAAAACCTCGAACTGGTGGAAAAAGGCTGCGAGAACATGGTCCACATGATCGGCGTCATCCGCAAGGCCGGCATCAACCCGGTGGTCTGCGTCAACCGCTTCTATACCGATACCGACGCTGAGGTGGCCATCGTCAAAAAGGCGGCCGAGGCGGCCGGCGCCCGCTGTGCCGAGTCCAAACACTGGGAAAAAGGCGGCGACGGCGCCCTGGAATTCGCCGATGCGGTCATCGACGCCTGCAACGAAAAGAACAACTTCAAGTTCCTCTACCCGCTGGAGATGAAGCTGCGCGACCGCGTAGCAACGATCGCCAAGGAAGTCTACGGCGCCGATGGCGTGGATTGGTCAGCGGAAGCCAACGCCAAGGCCGAAATGCTGGAAAACGATCCCCAGTACGCCGACTTTGCCACCATGATGGTCAAGTCCCATCTCTCCCTGAGCCACGACCCGGTCAAAAAGGGCGTGCCCAAGGGTTGGCGGCTGCCCATTCGCGACGTGCTGATCTACTCCGGTGCCAAGTTCCTGTGCCCCTGCGCGGGTACCATCAGCCTCATGCCGGGAACCAGTTCCAACCCGGCTTTCCGTCGCATCGACGTCGACCCGGCAACCGGAAAGGTGACCGGTCTGTTCTAAATCGATTCAACAGGTTGCATCAACATCGGCCCGGGCGCTCTGCCCGGGCCTTTTTTGTTGTCAATCATTGACAAAAATCGGAAAACGCCCTTACTATGGGAGCCGTTAAATAACCGCGAGACCCACGGGGAGCCGATGGAAAAAATCACCGACGACACCATACGCCAGACGATCACGTCAACGCTCATCGAAGCCTTCGACGCCATGATGTCCATGACTTTGACGGCGGTCGAGGAGAACGCGGCCACCGGTATGAACGACAACCGGATGGTGGGAACGATCCATTTCGGCGGCGAAGTGGTAGGTGTGATGCGTTTCAATCTCGCCGAGGCGTTCGCCCGGACGGTGACTTCCGCCATGCTGACCATCGAGGCCGATGAAATCAAAAGCGACGGGGAGATCAACGATGTGATCGGCGAACTGGCCAACATCGTGGCCGGAAATCTTAAAACGGAATTTCTCAATGCCGGACTCACCTGCGTCATTTCGACGCCATCCATCACGTCGGGAAGTGATTTCAAGATCGATCCGGCGGATATCGCCCCACCGCTAAAATTCACGTTCCGGCAAAAAGATGAATATGTATGGGTAGAATTATGCGCCAAGGAGGAAATCGGCGCCAAAGCAGCTATGATGAGCGATCTGACCAGCGAGGCCCTCATGGAGCGGGTCGCCGGTGTGGACATCAAGACGGCCATCGTCAACTCAGTCATCGACGTCTTCCACACCATGCTGGATATGGAGGTGGAAGCCATTCAGCAGGTCCCCGAGTCCTTTACCGAAGAGATGCGAACCGTAGGATCGGTCACCTTTGCCGGTGACGTGGACGGTTTGTTCAATATTCAGGTCAATGACGATTTCGGCAAGGAGATGACCGCCGCCATGCTGGGCAGGAAAGTCGATGAAGTCGAAAGCAAGGAAGAGGTCTACGATGTCATCCGTGAAGTGAGCAATATCATCGGCGGCAACCTCAAGTCCAATTTTTTGGATGCAGGCCTCTTCTGCGCACTATCCACCCCCGCCATCACCAACGGGCGGGACTTCAAGGTGAGTCCCACCCACGTGATCAAGACCGCCCGATTTCTCTTTTCCCATAAGGAGCACATCATCATCGTCGAAGCCGGCGTCAAACGGGAAAAAGCCGCTGCCGCTGAAGGATCGGATGCGGCCGCAGAGAAGAGCATACAGGCGGAAGACGTCCAACCGGCGGTGCCGGCCGGCACTGGCAGCGAAGTCGATCAGTTCAAAAACCTCGGTCTCGTAATGGACATTCCCCTGCAGGTCACCGTGGAACTGGGACGCTCGCGAAAGCGAATCAATGATGTCCTTAAAATGGGGCCGGGCTCGGTGGTCGAACTGGAGCAGATGGAGGGAGAACCGGTTGATATCCTGATCAACCAGACACTGATCGCCAAGGGTTTTGTGGTGGTCGAAAAAGAGAAGTATGGCATTCGCATCAGCGAGATTGTCAGCCGCAAGGAGCGCATGAAAAGCATGCGCTAAGACAACACACCCAACGACTGTTTTCTTGACAGATGGTCTTAAACGTGGTTTTGACAGTTTCCACTGCCCCAAAACTCAGGTTCCGGCATGATGCCCTGTCGTGTATGATGCCACCGCAACATAAAAGGAGAGATAAATGAAAATCCTGGTCGGTTATGACGGGTCCAATTCTGCCAAGGATGCCTTGGCGCTATCAAAAAAACACGCCGCCGCATTCGATGCGACAGTGATCATCGTATCATCGCTGACCGGCGGAAGCGTCACTCACGCCGTTGAAGTTGAACATGCCACCCAAGACCTGGAATTGGCTAAAAAAATGTTTGACGAGGACGGCATCCAGTGTGAAACCAAACTTCTCGTACGCGGCATGACCCCGGGAGAGGATATTGTCGACTACGCCAAGGAAAAGGCGATTGATGAAATCATCATCGGCATCAAGCGCCGCTCCAAAGTAGGCAAACTGCTATTCGGATCCAACGCGCAATATATCATCATAAAGGCCCCCTGCCCCGTCGTCACCGTTAAATAACCGAGATCGGGGCGGAGCTCTATTCAAGAGGACACCTCGTGATTATCGCCGGTCTCACCGGAGGTATTGCCAGCGGCAAATCGACGATTGCCAGATTTCTTTCCGATGCCGGCGCCCAAATCGTCGACGCCGACAAAATCGCCAGAGAGGTCGTCAAACCGGGCACACCTGCCTACGATGCGATTCTGGCTTTTTTTGGCCGGACGATCGTCCTACCCGGCGGGAGCATCGATCGCAAGCGGTTGGGTGAAATCATCTTCAATGACCCGGATAAAAAGGCGCGCCTGGATGCCATCGTCCACCCGCTGGTCTTTGAACGGTCAGCGGAAATGATCGCCCAAATCGCCGCCGGGACGCCCGACGCAGTGGTGATCATGGACGTCCCGCTGCTTATGGAGGCGGACATGGGAAGAGGCCTTGAAGAAGTGATCGTCGTCTATGTGCCCGAAACCCTTCAGTTGGAGCGACTCATGAATCGGGATGGGCTCGACGAACAAGCCGCCATGGCCCGAATCCGGTCCCAGATGTCCATCGAGGAGAAACGCCGGCGAGCCACGCTCGTCATCGATAACAGCGGCACCCTGTCCGATAGCCGCAGACAGGCACTGGCGGTTTTTAACATTCTGAAACAACGGTCAAAAAACGCTGTGGAAGGATAACGCATCGCCGTTGCAACCTTGTCCTGAATCGATCAACTCGGTGGCTTCGTGACCGCATCCACAAACGTCCGGTTTAACCGTCCGTTTTCGTTTGACACGCTTTCTGTGCTGCCTTATATTGAATGCAATTTGAGAGCCTAATTCAGATTTAAACCTGAACACGACCCCGCCTGAGGCAAAACGACGCGTTTGACACCGTCCGCTGGTCGTTCCTTCTTGCCATGTTGATCAATCTTCGTTCCGGCAAACTGGAAGTAATGCCCAAGGCATAAGCAATAAACTGGTTATATCGGCACTTACGCAGATTAACCCGGAGGCTGTATAATATCTATGCAACAAAGCGTGAATATCCGGAAACGGCTTTGTGAGCAGCACCTGCAAATTTTAAGTGGAATTTGCCGTGCCGTTGGCGAAAAAGACCAGTATACCCAGGCCCACGGCTACCGGGTCTCCCTTTATGCCATGCGCCTTGCCCGGCGATTGGGATGTTCTCCGGAAGAGGTTCGCAACGTGGGTATCGGCGGGTTGTTTCATGACGTTGGCAAGCTGGCCCTGAGTGATCGCATTTTCACCAATCGTGAAACTCACCTGCCCAGTGATCTCGAACAGGAGGTGCGCTGCCACCCACTGATTGGTGCCGCCCTGCTCAAGGATATCGACTTTCTGAAACCGGTGGTGGACTTCGTGCTGTTCCACCACGAACAGGAGGACGGAAACGGTTATCCTTTCGGCCTCAGGGCCGGGGAAATTCCACCAGGAGCCAAAATTGTCAGTATTGCGGACTGCTTTGATGCGGTGACCACGGATCGCCCCTATCAGAAGGGGCAGTCGGCAGCCACGGCCTATCAAATCCTTCGCGAAGGCTGCCGCCGTTTTTTCTGTGAAGAGTACGTAGAGACATTCATCGAAGAGATCGAAGAGAACGGGATTATTCAAGACACCTGCCTAGATCCGCTGCTTGCCGATGAACTGGTTCGATCGGCCGCTGGATTCAGCGCCAGGTAACTAAAGTCCCAAGATAATCAGGATGTTTAAGCCAATCGTGAACGGGCCGGATTCGGCCTGTTTTTTTTGGCCAACCGAATAAAGACGAACTGCAAATGGATCGACATTTCTTAGAAGAACTTAGAAAACGACGAACGTTCGGCATCATCAGCCATCCGGATGCCGGTAAGACCACACTGACGGAAAAACTGCTCCTGTTCGGCGGTGCAATCCAGATGGCCGGTGCCGTGAAGGCCAAACGGGCCGGACGCCATGCCACCAGCGACTGGATGGCTATCGAAAAAGAGCGCGGTATTTCAGTGACGACATCGGTCATGAAATTCAACTACAGCGGCTTTGAAGTGAATCTGCTGGACACACCCGGCCACCAGGATTTTTCCGAGGATACCTACCGGGTGCTCACCGCCGTGGACAGTGCGCTCATGGTAATCGACAGCGCCAAAGGGGTGGAGACTCAGACCGAAAAGCTCATGGAGGTGTGCCGCATGCGCAACACCCCGATCATGACCTTCATCAACAAACTGGACCGTGACGGGTTGTCTCCCCTGGACATCCTTTCGGATATCGAAGAAAAACTGCAAATCGAATGCGCCCCCCTGTCCTGGCCCATCGGCATGGGCAAGCGGTTTCGAGGGGTCTACAATCGGTATCACCGGCAGCTTCACCTGTTCAGCCCCGGCGGGCAGACCCGCCATCAGGAAGGAATCCTGATCTTCGACCTGGCCGATCCCCGGCTGGACGAAATGCTTGGCAGCCCGGCTAAAGAATTGCGCGAAGATGTGGAACTGCTGGAGGGCGCCGCCAACCCCTTCGAACTGGACCAGTATCTCAAGGGTAGCCAGACGCCGGTGTTCTTCGGCAGCGCCATCAACAATTTCGGCGTGCGGGAGCTGCTGGATGCCTTCGTGGAGATGGCGCCGTCCCCCAGGGCTCGGGCGACCACGACCCGCCAGGTCCTGCCCGAAGAGGATGCTTTTTCCGGCTTCGCGTTTAAAATTCAGGCCAACATGGACCCCGCCCATCGGGACCGTATCGCCTTTTTACGTATCTGTTCAGGCAAGTTCACCCGCGGCATGAAGGTGTTTCAGACCCGTATCGCCAAGCAGGTTACCTTGTCCAACGCCACCATCTTCATGGCCCAGGATCGCGCCCATGTTGACGAGGCCTACCCCGGCGACATCATTGGCATCCACAACCACGGCACCATCAGCATCGGGGACACCTTTTACGAAAAAGAACCCCTCAGTTTCACCGGGATTCCCAATTTCGCGCCCGACCACTTCCGCCGGGTACGGCTGAAAAACCCCCTGAAGGCCAAGCAACTCCTCAAAGGGCTGACGCAGCTGGCCGAGGAGGGGGCTGTTCAGTTCTTCCGCCCGTTGATGGGAAACAACTATATCCTTGGCGCCGTCGGCGTGCTTCAGTTCGACGTGACCATGGCCCGGCTAAAAGCCGAGTACACGGTCGATGCCGACTATGAACCAGTGACCTTTGCCGCCGCCCGGTGGGTAACCAGCAAGGACCAAAAAAAACTGGCGGCCTTTGAAAAGGAAAAATATGCGAGCCTGGCCCATGACTCCCAGGGGAAACTGACTTACCTGGCCGCCAGCTTATGGCGCCTCGAAAATGCCATGGAAGAGTGGCCGACGATCCGTTTTCACAAAACCCGCGAACTGGCCGCCTGAATTCGGTAGTCGGATGACAGCGGTCTGACGTCGGACAACATAAATCGGTAGACGAAGATTGATGAACGCGAGCGCGAAGGCGGGCTAACGAAGCCGGCCACTGCCGCCGGGAATGGTGTCGGATCCATCAATGGCGAGCAGGTAAGACCTGAGGTTGGAGCGTTTTTTCTTGATGCCTAGTTTCCTGCGAATGGTATAGCGGACCGCCTCGATGGTTCGGGTGGAGAGCCCCAGGATCTGTGCGGCATCTTTGGTGGTCTTTCCCTGCTTGACCAGGTTGGCCACCTGAATTTCAGCGGGTGTGAAATTCAGGTAGTGCCTGGACATGCGCCGGGACAGGGGCGAGATGATTTCGTTGAGATTCGACTCTACCAGCTTCAGATAAATCCGCTGGCGTTCATCCATCCGACTGGCCTTGAGTTTTTCCAGGTATGGCAGAATCAGGCTCTTGGCGTTGGTCAGCATCTTCTCTTCCACTTCCGCACGATCCGCTTCGCGCTTCTGCAGGAGCACCTCCAACGCGGTATTGACTTCGGACAGGCTTTCGGTTCTCTCTTTCAGCTCTTTTTCCCTGGCTTTGAGTGCTGCAGCAGCGTCCATCTCCTTGGTGATGTCCAGGATGATGCCGTTGAAAAACATATCATTGTCGGTTTCGTCGGGTACCGCGACGGAAATGATGTGCAGCCATCGCCACCCGCTGCCCGAGCGGTTGCGAATCCGAACCGTTTCATCCAGCCGGTGCGTGTCGAGCATCTTCAGTCCGGCGGCCAGCAGGCATTCCCGGTCGTCCGGGCGGAGCATCTTGAGCCAGGATTGAAAATCGGTCACCTGGTTCAGGTCGACGATTTCGGCAATGGACGGGCTGATAAATATCCGCCAGGGCTGGTAAGGGGTTTCCGGCCGGTGGCGCAGGCGGAACAGGACGAAGTTGGAGGCGCTTTCCATGAAGGAACGCAGGTGGCGCTCGCTTTCCCTAAGCGCCGCTTCCGCCGTCATCTGTGCATCGATATCCCGCAGCACCGTCACCCGAAACTCGCGTCCGCCGATTTGGATCATCTTGCCCTGGATCATTACATGAAACCGGGTGCCGCCCTTTTTTACGGCCACGGCATGGTATGGTTTTTCGTAACCGGAGAGCATGTTTTTCCTGACCCGTGACTGATATTCCGGTGTGATGACATCGGTACCGAAAATACCGATCAACGCTTCGCGCGGAGTATCGAACATGATGGATGCGGTACGATTGGCATCAATGCAGACCCCTTTGCGGGAAATGAACACCGCTTCGAAGGTGGCATCGGACAGCGCACGGTATCGCTGCCGGCTCTCTTCCAATTCGCTTTCCGTGCAGATCAGGCTGCCGATGTCCTGAATCTGGACGATGAAGTAGCGGGCAGTGCCCGCCTGATCGGCAACCATGGAGAGATTCAGCAGCCCCCGGACCGCCTTTCCCGTCTGGTGTCGGCATTCGAGCGTGAGTTGGGTGTGGCTTTGCTTGCCGGACAGCAGATCCCGGGATAGTTCCGAGAGCCGACGCCACTGGTCCGCGGCCATGAGGTTTTCCAGGCGTCGGTTCAGCAGTATCTCTTCCGGATAGCCCAGCATGGCACACAAGGCTGAATTGACCTTGATGAAGCGGCCGTCGAGAAGCGTGATGGCCATGCCTGTGCCCGCTTGGTTAAAAAGGGTACGGATCAGTGCCTCATTGTCCTGAAACGGGTCGTCCGGAAAAGGTTTTGGCGGGCCATGCGGGGGAGATCTTTTCATTTTCCCCTGTTTTCAAAGATTGGTTTTAGCAATGGTCGTTGTGGCTGAACACAGGGGATTTGCGGCATTTGGGAGCGCACCCCGCCTCCACGGGAGACCCCGAACGGGACGACGGGGTCGTCAGGAACGTTATCAACCGATGTTGAATTGTCCCGATTCGATATAGGGCACATCCTCAACATCAATGGCCTGGACGATAGCCTGGTTCAACCGTTTTTTCATCTCAGCCACCACTGGCCGTCTTTTATTGATGGCCATGCAGAAGGTCATGGCTTCTTCCATAAGTGTGTCGATGGGACAAGCCTTGTGAACAATATGATGTTCTAAACATTGATCGGCGGTCAGCCGGATACCGGTGTACTCCATGTACTCCACCATGTACATGGGTATGGCCTTTTTCAACAGTTCGTTCATGCCCGGCAGAAAGGGGATACCCAGGTCTACTTCGGGAAAACAGAAAAAGCCGCGGTCAGATCGCATGAGACGAAAATCAAAAGCGCAACACATGATGGCACCACCGGCAAAGGCGTGACCGGAAATTGCGGCCACGGTCACCAGGGGATAGGTGACGATGCGTTTGAACATGCGGTTAAGCAGGTAAAAGTAGTCTTTGGCCAGAGTCATGTCGTTGTCTTGAATGACCGGCACCAGCCACTCCAGATCGATCCCGTTGGAGAATATCTTTTCATGGGCGGAAGTCACCACCAGGGTGGTGGCATTCGTGTCACGCTCGATCTCATCGAGAACGCCTAAATAGGCATTGATAAAATCCGGATTAAACCGGTTTTCCCCATCATTCAGGGTAATTGTGGCTATATGCGCATTTACCGCGTACTTCACCAGTGTCATGGTCCGCTCCTAAAAAAGGCGTCAATCGTTGGCCATCGAGCAGGGTTCAAATTCCGGCAACCGCAATACCCGCCTGGCGGCACTTATGCTTTTAGCCTGGGATCAGGGTTCACAGCGTTATAGCAAGGCAACGCTGGAGCTGCAAGCAAAAGAATCCCGCCTATGGGGCCGTTGAACCAACTAAAAAGGCGACCTTCAGCAGGTCGCCTTTTTGATCATATTGTGGTCCGGGTCGATCAGGAGCAGCAGGAGCCCTTGGTACCGCAGCTGGTGCAGCCGGCGCCGAAGTCAATCCCGCAGTCCAGCTTGAAACCGTACTGATGAAAATCGACCTTGATCGGCTGGGCTTTTTCAAGAAATTCCGTGTTGACGATGAATTTAAAACCGTCGATGTCAAACGCCTTGTCCGTATCGGCAAGCTCATCCAGAGCCATGGCCAGGCCGGGGCCCCCTCAGCCGCCTTCGTTGAGAAAAATCCGGATCGGTTTGACATCTTTTCCTTTGAAATACTCGGCAATTTGCTCAACTGCCGGTTGTGTGACCTCAAGCATGATCCCCTCCTTGTCAATAAAAATCGGCCCGAAACGTAATTGGACCGGGTCCCCAAATGACTGCTCCGCGGAACCTAACCATGTCCATCGGGTTTGTCAATCCCAATTCCAATCGGTATCGACAAGGGATATGATCACAGCGGTTCCATCGCTTATCCGACGTAAAGGAATTCCCATGAGATCCATGTGCCGTGCGCAGTTGGCCGCATTGACCATGGCGTCCACAGCCGATTGCGTGATGTCTCCCTGCCGAGCTTCCAGCCGTTCTTTCAGGATCATGGATCGGCCCTTATCAGAGATCATAAAGGGTTTCATCCCGCATGGGTGCTTGTCTGGCGGCTGCGGTTCCCCTACCTTTTTTTTCCGGCAACACGAACGGATCCTCTCCTTCCAACAGGTCCCCCATCTCCGCCTCGACCTGCTCCGGATCCTCGCCGCGCTCCATGCGCTGCAATGCTTCTTCCATGCCCGCACCCATTTCCATGCCGGTCATGTCGGTGAGTTTTCGCATGAGATCGGCGGCCTGTCGCGGGTCATCGTCGCTGATCCTTTCGGCTTGGCTGGCCAGCATCTGCATGGCTTTCTCCATCTTCACCTCGTCAAAGGGCAAATCTTCACCGTCACCGGCTTGCTTGGCCTTTCCGGTAATGGCGAAGGCAGACATCTGCCGGTCCAGCGTGCGGGTCCTGCATCGCGGGCATTTGGGTTTTTTGGAGGTATTGATGGTTCTGGAAAAAAAATTGAAACGCGTGTTGCAATCCGGACAGTAAAACTCATAGATCGGCATATTGACCCCACATTTCGCTTGTTATTGGGTGCTAACGGCTTGTTTATGCGATGAAAGAATCAAATCTGGGCGATCAAAATAATAGACCGCCCAGCGCATGATGTCAACGGGTACAACGGCTTTGGCAATCGGTTAACCCTTCCAATTAATATCAAGATATCAGTTTGTTGAGATATAAAAAGTAGATATTCCCCACCGATGGAACCGGTTGACTTGGTATCGGCCTTCTGTTATGGCAGCGTCGAACCGAAACCCGATGAAAGGAAACCCAATATGGAAAGAACATTGTCAATCGTCAAGCCCGACGGCGTGGCCCGCGGCGTGATCGGCGAGGTGGTCAAACGGCTGGAGGCCAATCGCCTGAAAATCATGGCCATGAAGATGATCCACATGACCAAGGTCCAGGCCGAGGGATTTTACGCCGTGCATCGCCAGCGGCCCTTTTTCGACAGCCTCACCGACTTCATGTCTTCCGGCCCGGCAGTGGTCATGGTCCTTGAGGGGGATAATGCCATTGCCCGCTATCGTGAACTAATGGGTGCCACGAATTACAAGGAAGCGGCCGACGGCACCATCCGGCGTGATTTTGCCACCGATATCGAAAAAAACGTGGTCCACGGTTCGGACGCCCCGGAAACCGCGGCCTTTGAGATCGGTTACTTTTTCAATGCCTTTGAAATCAATGCCCGATGACCGTCGGCGTCACCCGCGACAATGTTACCATCGTCCTGCAGCGGACCCGGTATCCGGAAAATATCGGGGCGGCTGCACGGGCCATGTGCAACATGGGATTGACTCGCCTGATCGTGGTTGACCCGGACCTCTGGGACGACGCACGCATCCGGCGGCTGGCCACCCATGAGGCCGGATCCGTGGTTGACCGGATCCGGCGTTTCGATTCGCTCGATGACGCCCTGGCGCCATTCGGTCATGTGGTCGGCACCACCGCTCGGCTGGGAGGCCAGCGTCCGGTGATCAAGTCTCCTGAAGTGCTGGCCCGAAGCCTGATCCCCGTTTCCAAAACCAATCCGGTGGCCATCCTCTTCGGCCCCGAAGATCGCGGGCTCACCAACGACGACCTGAAACGCTGCCACCAACTGGTCAACATCCCCACGGTGGGATTCACCTCCCTGAACCTGGCCCAGGCCGTGATGGTGGTCTGCTACTGCCTTGCTACAGCCGCCCAGACTGGTCCTGCCGAATTCACGCCCCGACTGGCCAAACGCATCGAACTGGACCAGATGTACGAGGAACTGACCGCGTCACTGGTTCAAATCGGGTACATGAACCCGGAAAACCCGGACTATTGGATGATCCGCATTCGCCGGTTCTTCTCCCGGCGATCACTGCGTGCCGGTGAGACCAGCATCATCCGCGGTATCTGCCGGCAGATTCGCCGGTACGGGGACCTGCGCTATAAAGACGGCTTGAAAGACGGCGGCGAGGGCGGATCCTGAGGGCTAATGGCCCCGCTGCGCTGGACGACGCCCTGATCCAAAAACAAGCGATGGGTGATGCAGGCTGGAATTTCTTTCTCATGGTGAGAGACAAAGATCAACCCGGTGGACCCACCGCGGCCGATCATCTCCAGCAGACTGAGGACGGTATGGCGGTTTTCAGGATCCAAACCGGCGCACGGTTCATCCAGAATCAACAGCTTTGGATTTTTTACCATCGCCCTGGCGATGAGGATCATCTGCCGCTGACCTTGGCAAAGCGGGTTGAAACAGGTTCGGGAAAGTCTCGTATGACAAACCAATTCCAAATTACAAACACCAAATCAAAAACGAACCAAAAGGATAGGCATTTTGAAAATTGGTCATTGTGATTGTTTTGTGATTTGTGTTTTGGCTATTGTGATTTATTTGTCATCGCGCAGCTGACGAGCAACCGCATCACCCATTTCCCGGGTGCTCACCGCACTGGCGCCGGCGGCGATATCGGGGGTCCGTAATCCCGCTTCCAGCACACGCGCCACAGCGGATTCCACGGCATCGGCAGCCTCGGCCATGTTCAGGCTGTAGCGCAGCATCATGGCCGCAGACAAGATCTGGGCAATGGGGTTGGCGATGCCCTGGCCGGCAATGTCCGGAGCGCTCCCGCCTGCCGGCTCGTAAAGGCCGAATCCGCTTTCACTGATGCTGGCCGAGGGCAACAGGCCCATGGAACCGGTGATCATGGCGCACTCGTCGGATATGATGTCTCCGAACATATTGCCGCACAGCAGCACGTCGAACTGATGGGGATCTTTCACCAGCTGCATGGCGGCGTTGTCCACGTAAATGTGGCTCAGGGCCACATCCGGATAGGCCTGGGCCGTCTCGCTGACCACTTCACGCCACAGCACCATGGTGGTCAGCACATTGGCCTTGTCCACCGACGCCACCCGCCGCCTTCTGTGCCGGGCTGCATCAAAAGCGGCTCTGGCGATGCGCTCGATTTCCCGGCGGGTGTATACCATGGTATCAAAGGCACGCTCGTCAGGCCCGCTGCCCTCCCGACCCTTGGGCTGGCCGAAATAGATATCGCCGGTCAGTTCCCGGACACACAGGATGTCGAACCCGTTCCTGACGATTGTTGGACGAAGGGGGCTGGCCCCGGCCAAGGCGGGAAAAACCTTGGCCGGTCGAAGGTTGCAAAACAGGTTGAAGTGCTTGCGCAGGGGCAGCAGCGCCCCCCGCTCGGGCTGCTGGGCCGGAGGCAGTGTTTCCCACTTGGGCCCACCCACGGATCCGAAAAGAATGGCATCGCTGGCTTCACACAAGCGCAGGGTATCATCGGGCAACGCCCGACCGTGCCGGTCGATGGCGATACCGCCAACATCGGCGGGCGTGTAAGCCAATTGAAAACCGAAGCTTTCCTGAGCCGAATCGAGCACCTTCAGGGCTTCCTCCATCACCTCGGGACCAATACCATCTCCAGGTAGAACAGCGATCTTGAACATAGGCAACCTTCCAGATTCATTTATGATGTCGGTTCAATCAAGCCATCGATGCATTCCTTATCGGCTGGGTTCCTGCTTACGTTTATTTAAGAGCCAGTCTATGGCATCGGCAGGATCGGGCAGGTCCGCTGCAGACGTCGTCACGACGGCGGCAGGTGTCTCGGGGTCGGCCGCGCTTTGCGCGGCTGGCGCTGATTCCCGGGCAAGATCGTCGATGGTTTCCGGTAAGTCGAGGTCCGGGGGCCGATTGGGCATGCGCAACAATCGTTCGGCGGCCAAGGGCGTTTTCACCGCCTGATGAGACGCATCGGGAACCACCGCTGGAACGTCGGGTTTGGCTGATGTGGAGGCATTGACCACCGGCTGTTCCATTGCGGAGGGCTTGCCAAACACAGGCAAATAGGTGTGGTAGGTTTCACGAACCCACCGCCTGGCACGGTCTTTCAATGGATCCGGTGTGAAATAAACGCCGCTGCCCAGCACGAGCAATACCACCGCCGCACCCATTACACGCGCTGCGGTAAACCACGGCCAGCGCTCCCTTTTTATAGGCTGGTAATAGGTTTTAGGCGCCGGCACCCGATGCATATGATTCGTTTCCGCCGGCAGCTCTTCCACGGAAAACGATATGCGCTCGCGACACTGGTTGACAATCTTGGGGCTGATGGTGCGCCGAGACACCTGGGAAGAAAAAAACATGGCCAGGTCGCAGATGATATTGATCTGCCGGGGATACCCGTTGGAGAATTCAAAAACCGCTTCCATGGCTGCACTGGAGAATATTTCGTAGCCGGCACCGGCGGTTTTCAGGCGGTGGCGGATGTACTCGCAGGTTTCTGCCTGGTCCAGCGGATCAATATTGTAGGTGATGGTGATCCGACGCATCAGGGCTCGATTTTCCGGTTGCATCAGGATGCTGTTGAATTCGTTCTGACCCACGAAAAAGATATTGAGCAGTTTGGCATCCTGCCGTTCAAGATTGGACAGCAGACGAATCTCCTCCATCAGGTCGTGCTTGAGCCGCTGGGCTTCGTCGATGAGCAGCAGAACCGATTTTTTTTCTTCATGGGCATCGTTGAGAAACCGGCTGAAGGGCTCTAAAAAGTCGCTCTTGGTCCGCACTTCTATGGGGAGCCCGAAGTATCGCGAAACCATGCGGTAAAAATCGTACTTGCTGAGCCCCGGATCGGGAATTTTGGCTGTGTAGGCCTTGCCCTGGATGTCTTCCACCAGCCGGTTGATCAATGTAGTCTTGCCGGTGCCCACCTCACCGGTCAACAGTAAAAAGCCCTTGTTGTCCATCACACCGTACTTGAGCGTCGAAAGGGCCTCGCGGTGCTTTTTACCCATCCACAGGAAACTAGGATCCGTAGTGATCTGAAAGGGTTTTTTGGTCAGGCCATAAAAGGATTCATACATGGTTGTTTCCGTTCCGGCGTGTCAGGGGCGAAACACCGCATCGATGGCATCGGCCACCGGGTTTGGCTTTCGGACTGGCGATGATTCGGTTTCTGCTTCAACCGTGGCTGAAGTAAAATTCTTCACACACGGGTACTGTTCCCACCCACTCACCGGTTCACTCAAATCCACCGATTTCCATTTGGGATGACCGTTGAATCGAAGCCAGTCAAGGTTTTCCTTGATCATCCAGGCCACATTCCCGATGGTATTGCATTGGTGGTTGCGAAAATCGTAGGCCACCAGCAGGGCCATGACCGACACCGTATCCACATCAGTCGCCTGCCAGGGGTAGGTGCCCGCGGGAATCCGGGATGCCGGGTAGAAGGAGCGGATGCGGTCATGGGTGATCGGAATCAAGTGGAGCCCGTCTGCCGGGGCAACCTCCAACGCCAGACGTTCCACTGGAAACCCGTCCACCGTCAGCATGGCATCGATGTTTCCGGCTTTAAGCGCAGCCAGCGCCTGAGAATCACCGATGGCCACCATCTGCCGGGGCCGGACACCCGCGATCTCAAAAATCAGCCGGCTGGTCAGGTAGGTGCCGCTCTCCGCGTGGCCGATGGCCACCCGCTTGTCGTCGAGGTCGCCAAAGGTGCGGATCTCCCCATTGCCGAGGATGTGGATCTCCTGGTTGTACAACGGGTAAACCCATTTGATCTTATCGGCGATCAGCTTAAGCCGAGGGTCGCTGTCAACCTTGGCCACAAAGGCCAGAACGTCGGACTGCACCAGGCCCAAATGATTGCCGGGGCGCTGGTAAACGGCGTAGATGTTTTCCACCGACCCACGTGAAGTGAATACCGCCAGATGAATGTTGCTGCGCATGACCAGGGCTTTTAAATCCATGCCGATCTGGTGGGCGGTGCTTTTTAAATCACCGGTAATGATGCCCAGAAAGTCCTGCTCTTCCTCAGCAGCCACCGCTGACAGGGAGCCGGCAAGCGCCATCATCGTCACCCACACCATCACGATTACGCGTTTGTCCATGGACCAGGCCTCTTTTCCGGAAGCGCTTTCCCGGCGGAAAAATCGCACCCCATTTCAGATTTGGCTCCGGTGGTGCGGCCACCGCCGGGATGCCGATGTGCTGGATATTGGATCGTTGATGATAGAAGAGTCAAAATCCGGAGTCAATATTAAAACCAGGTGACCGACGGCAATGTCCGGCAAGCGGATGGTTAACGATCTTCCTTGACCGGGGCGGGGTCATCCATGTTGCCGGCCGCCGGCTGGCTGCAGGAATCTGAAATGCTGCAGCAGGCGCAGCCGCAGGCACAACCATCCTTCTGCTTGAATCCTTTATAGAAGATCCGCCCCACATAGATTGCGGCAACAGCGACAATCAAAATGACAATCAGCGTTTCCATCGTTCAATACCTTGGTATCGGTTAGCGTTGGCGCTGCCGGACAAGAATGCGTGCCCGGGTATCAGTATCCGAAAGCCGCACCGGTCTGGTAAACCATCACAGCCAGGAAAAAAGCCAGAGCGGTATTGAAGACCATGGAAAATACGCCCCATTTCCATGAGGATTCCCTGGCGATACAGACCACCGTGACAAAACAGGGGGCGTAAAACATGACAAAGATAATCAGGCTCCAGGCGGTGAGGGTGCGCCATACCGGTTCGGCGGCCAGTTTGGCGGCCAGGGAACCGGCGACTTCGGTGTCCACCGTTCCCAGTGAATAGGCCGTCCCCAGAGTGGAAACAATCACCTCCTTGGCGGCAAATCCGCCCAGCAGGGCAATGTTCGTACGCCAGTCAAAGCCGGCCCATCGAGTGACGGATTCTAAACCGAGGCCGACACGGCCCGCCAGAGAGTGGCGCAGGGCGGCACCGGCCTGCCGGGCATCCACGGCCAGCAGATCGGTCCTCAATTCAGCAGCGGCGGCCGAGAGAGGCCGCGCCTCCGTCGCTGTCTCCAGTTCTTCAAGCACCCGGGGTGCCGCCGTCGACACAATTCCAACCCGCTGGTTGACATAGGTTTCAAGCTGCGCAGCGGGCAGGCGGGGAAAGGTCATGGCCGCCCACAGCAGCACGGAAATGCCCAGGATCACCGTCCCGGCCTTTTTCGCATACTGCCAGGTCCGTTCCCAGGTATGGATCATCAATCCCCTAAAGGTCGGCAGTCGGTAGGGAGGCAGTTCCATGACAAAGGGGGTGGACGCACCCTTGACCACGGTCATCCGCAGGAACTTGGCTGCCAGCAGGGCCCCAGCCCAGGAGATCAGGGTGAGGATGAACATCATCCGGGCCCGGCTGTGGGGGAAAAAGGCGGCGATGAGCAGGGCGAATACGGGCAGTTTGGCGCCGCAGTTCATGAACGGCGCCGTTAGCAGCGTGGCGATGCGCTCTTTGGGCGACCGCAGGGTCCGGGTGGCCATCACGCCGGGCACTGCGCAACCGCCGGCAATCCCGCCGGAGACGATGTAGGCCATCACCGAGCTGCCATGCAGCCCGAATACCTGAAACACCCGATCGAGCATGAAGGCCACCCGCGCCAGGTATCCCGAGTCTTCCAGCACGGCAATGCCGAAGAACATGAACATGATCAACGGCACGAAGCCGAGGACTCCGCCAACCCCGTCGATAACGCCGGAGACGATCAGGGACTTGAGCAGTCCGTCGGAAAGGGTGGCGGACACCATGTCCGAAAGGCCCTCAAAGGCCCTCTCGAACCAGGCCACGGGCGCTTCGCTGTAAGTGAAGACAAATTGATACAGCCCCATGAGCACCATCAGCATGATGATGGGGCCGGCAAAGCGGTTTACCAGGACCTTGTCAATGCGATCGGACAGAAAGAGCCGGTTCCGGTCATGGCGCTCCTTGATCACCCCCTGCTTGAGCACAGAACTGATAAACCCGTAGCGGTGGTCGGCGATCATGGCTTCCGGATAGGTTTCCAGGGTCTCTTCAATGTGAGCGCCCACGTTGCGGGTGATGGCCTCCAGACCATCGGCGATCTTCGGGTCGGTTTCCCTCCCCTTTTCAAGAATTTGCTCGTCGTTTTCCAGATACTTGATGGCAATCCAGCGAGACGGGTAAAGGTCCGTGAGAAAATTGCTCCCGGTGATAATTTTTTCCATCTCCAAGAT
>JAGTUY010000225.1 GCA_018224455.1 Desulfosarcina sp. | reverse complement strand
GGTCAGTGCAAATTGAAAATCGGACGCTTGTCCTGTTACGTCCACTTGATCGGATGAGGCTGCCCGCCACGGTGCAAGCCGTCATCAGGGCGGGACTGGACCGATTGGACAGTCATGTTAAAGAAAGCCTCCAACGGGCAGCCGTCATTGGCCGAGAATTTTCGCTTCGCATCCTTGAACGGATATGCGACACCAGGCAAAGGTTGCCGCTTTCTCTTGATGTGCTAAAAACCCAGGAATTAATTCAACAGATCAGGTTGATTCCTGAACCAGAGTATATGTTCAAGCACGTGCTGACCCAGGTCACCGTCTATGAAGGCCTGCTTTTAAAAAAACGGAAGGATTTTCATGCTGCCGTAGGTCTGGCATTGGAGCAATTGTACGCCGGTCGCCTCGAAGAGCAGTGCGAGAATCTGGCGCATCATTATGCCAACAGTACAAATACGGAAAAAGCATTAACCTATTTGGAAATGGCCGCTACCAAGGCTACCCGTGTGCATTCCCTGTCAGAGGCAAGAAGGTATTATGAGACCGCATTTTCGATTTTCGAAGCCAGCCTATTGGATGCGGAGAATCAGAAAAAGTTTATCGATCTGACCTTGAGATGGGCTGAAGTGTCTCAGTATGCACCTTCAAACAAGATCATGAAGGCGCTCAGGCGGTCACTGGAATATGCAAAGACCGTCGACAATCGCAGCCGTATCGCCGAAGTGTCATACTGGATAGGAAAGTATGGCTATATGCAAGGAGATTTTGTCGAAGCCATTCCCCAGATTGAACGATGCATCAAATGGGCGGGCGACCTAAATGATCGTGAACTGCTGGCCATCTCTTACAATCTGCGCGGCCGCGCCTGTTTGTATACCTGCGAGTATTCAAAGGGCATCAATTATTTAAACCAGGGCCTTGAGTTGATCCGGCCCTTTGAGAAATGGGACGACATCGCCTATTCGACGGCAATCCTCGGACTATTGTTAGGCCTGACCGGAAACTACAAAAAAAGTATGAACACGATTGCGAAAGCAATAAGAATTGCCAGAAAATATGAGATTCCGACATTTGAGGCCATGGCCTTTGGCTATCTGGGATCCATTCAGTTCTGGTATGGCAACTGGAAGGCGTCAATCAATAACTGCAGGCAATGTATTGCGATTTCCAGAAAAATGGACAATTCGTTGCCCATTATCTGGGGCACTTTTTTCAAAGGGGCGGCCTTATTCAATTCAGGGAAGCAGGCGGAAGGACTTGCGGTCATCGAGGAATCTATCGAAATGATGGCAAAGGTGGATTCCGTGCTGGCAATGCGGTTCTTTCAGGCCCTTTTCGCCGAAAATTTGGCCATCCATGGAAATTATCGCACGGCGGAATCAATCAATATAAAAGCCATGGCGCTCGGCCAGTCCGGACAAAAGTGGGGTGACATCGCAAGCTACCGAACAATGGGGATTATCGCGGCCGCTGAAGGGCACCCAGACTGGCAGCACGTATCCACCTGCATGCAAAAAAGCATCGAACTCGCGAAAAGCGCGGAAGCCATTCCCGAACTGGTGGTGAGTTTGTCCCGTTTTTCCGATCTCCTGCACAGGAAGGGAGACATGGACAGCGCAAACGACTATCACCGGCAGGCAAAGCAAACGGCAGACAAAATCGGTGGCAAGCCGCCCCATCCTCACAGGGAGGTGACTCCAGCCTCCCCAGCCTTGCAAACGCCTTATTAATATAGAATCAACCTGCTATGCGCCTTCGCCACGTTTTTTGTGCAACGCTGGGGGTTATACGGGAAGCGCCCGGATCACATCGGCGATGAAGGCATCGGTGTCCCAGGCCGATCGCGGGGCCGTCGCACCGAAGCGCACCAGGACCAGTTTTTTGGAAGGAATCACGATGACCTTCTGTTCCTGAAACCCTTGAGCGGCATAGGCATCCATGGGAACATGGGGCCACAGCCGGTTGTCGGGATGGCCAGGTTCACCGGCGTTGAGCCAGAACAGGGCGCCGTATTCTCCTTTGGGCGCCTTGGGCGTTGGGGTGGTGGTGTACGTGAGCGATGCCTCCGTAGTACCGGCCAGCAGGGTGCAGCCGCACCCCTGGCGAAAAATTGCCTTGGACTGGAAGACCTTCAACGCAGTAGCCGTGACCGATTGGCCAACCGTGTCGATATCCCAGGAGACCAGTTTGGCCAGCGGGTTGACCGGCTTGATATCTTCGACAAAAACCACCTGCGGATCCCGTTTTGACAGGAAGGTGCTGGTGCACAGGTACTTGGCGACATAGCCGGTGCCGATGGGCATCGCCTTGGCCAGAAACCATGCCGCAGCAACGGCCAGACCGATACAAAGAACAATCGTGACGGCCAGAATGCGTCTCACGCCTCGCTTCATTTCAGATCCTTTTCATCGTTTGGAGGATTGAATCATCTGGTCTAATTGGTGAAGAAACCGCGAGCGGTCCTTTTTCTGAAATGGCGGCGGCCCCCCGGTTATCGTTCCGGCTTCACGCAGACCGGACATGAGCTCGCGCATGGCCATGGCCTGGCCGATGTTCTCTTCGGTGAAGGGCCGACCGGTGGGGCCGATCACCCGGGCGTGCATGCCGATGCATCGGTGGGCCAGCGGGATGTCGGCCGTGACCACGATGTCGTCTGCTGAGACCTGCCCGACAATCCAGTCATCCGCCGCATCGAAGCCGCCGTCGACAACCACCAGCGTCGATGTGCCCGGATCGGGTATGCCCATGCGTGTGTTGGAAACAAAGGTCACGGCCAGCCCGCAGCGCCTGGCCACTTTGCAGACCTCCTGCTTGACCGGGCAGGCATCGGCGTCAACGTAGATTGTCGGCAAATCAACCACCCTTTGGATCGACCATATATCAACGGCGTTGGCCGTTCATTGTGTGGCTTTTTCAATCGGCAAAGCCATCAAACCGATCCCGACCATACAAAACCAGAGAAATTGTGCAATGCCAATTTGTACGAAGCCATTTCAATAACAGGAGCCCGGCGTAACGATTACGGCGGCGCAAACTTTAACACTTGAAAATGGTTATGCATATCTCCAAACTTGCACTTTTTTTTGGATCTGTTTATACTCCATCGCAATCCACTCATTGCCTTCGGTATGCCATCTTGAAGAAACAGGAGAACCGCCATGGGACTGCTGGACCGTCGCCCGCCTGGAACGTGGGATTCCCCGGAAAAAGCCCAGCCTCATAGCCACTTCACAGCGCACCCGGTGGAGAACATCCTTGAACCTTGATCACGCGCACGTCGCCATCATCGGTGCCGGCGTGGCCGGGCTGACGGCTGCCGACGCATTGGCCGGCTGGGGGGTTCAGGTATCGCTGTTTGAGAAAACGCCCTTTCTCGGCGGCCACGCCATTCAACTCAATTGCAAGGCCACGGATGCCTGCGTCAAATGCGGCGCCTGTGTGGCTGAAGACAAACTGCGTCGTGCCACCCGACACCCCAATGTTATGATCCACACAGGCACACAGGTCGAAGCCGTCAGCGGCCGGCACCCCTATCAGATCGCTTATCGCACTCATTCGCCGCTGGTGAATGCAGACCGGTGCAACGGGTGCGGCATCTGCTTCGAAAAGTGCCCAGTCCCCGGAGCCATACTGCAGGGGCGGGCCCCGCGAGTCGGGCCTTACGTGGCCATTCGGCGGGACCTGTGCCGATTTTTCGACAATGCCGCCTGCACCCTGTGCAGGGATGCCTGCCCGCAAGATGCCATCAGTCTGTCTGACCGGGCACAGACAGGCACGATACAGGCGGACGCCATATTCATGGCCACCGGTTTTTCACCTTACAATCCCAGCGACAAGCCGTATGGTTACGGCCGGTTCGCGAATGTCATCACCAGTCTGGATGCCGAGCGGCTGCTGCGTGAGCACACCGTGATGAAACGCCCGTCGGACGGTCGAGCGGCCGGACGCATCGCTTTTGTTCAATGCGTGGGAAGCCGGGACGCCCAGCTGGGCCATCCCTGGTGTTCAAAAATATGCTGCGGATCGTCGCTGAGAATGGCCCGGCTGATTCAGTCCCGCCAGAATGATGCACAGATCACCTTCTTCTATATCGATGTGCAGACGTTTGGCAAAGATTTTCAGTCCTTTTACCGGAACGCCCGCGAGAACATAAGGATGATCAGGGCCATCCCCGGCGACATGTTGAGAACCGATAGGGATGAATTGAAAGTCATCTACTTCGACCCGGAAAGCAGCGCATCCGAGGAATCGGTATTTGACATCGTGGTGCTGTCGGTGGGCCTGCTTCCGGCCGGAGACAATGCACGCATGGCCCGAATGCTGGACTGGGCCGCAGATGAAAGCGGGTTCATGCCGCTCCACGGCGGCGAACGCCACCATGCACCGGCAGGCATCTATGCAGGCGGTGCGGCAACGGGTCCCATGACGATCGCCGAAAGTGTGAGCAGTGCCGAGAAGACGGTCTTTGACATGATCCGGTACCTGACGGCATCATAAAAACCCGATTACTGCGTTAGGTTTCACCCCTCTTCGGGATTCCAGGGCTCTATTTAGATAAGAACGAATTAACATGAACGAAAGAAAGTTTAGCGACCTTTGGGAACAAGCCTCACCACCACCTGATGTGATGATTTTCGGCAGCGGTGCCTGCGCACATAAAATTGCCGCCAATCTTTATGACCATGGCATCCATGCCTGGCTGGCGGCAAGGGAGGACGCGCCCCGTGCAGCCGGCCAAGGCGACAGACTGCATGAGTTAACCGGTATCGAACTGACCGCCTGCCACGGATTCGCAAAAAATTTTGACCTGAAGCTGAGGCAAAGAGACGCAGTTATTCATCAACACGTGCCGGCCATTGTCCTTGCCGAAGACCATGCTCGCTCCCCCAACTATGCGCCGTATGGGCTGGAACCCAATCCCCGGGTGCTGTCCATCTCTGCATTGGAAGAGAAATTGCCCCAGGCGTCAGCGCAAGAACTGTTTGATAACGATGCGCGAATCGTATTTCTGTGTGGCTGGGAAAATGACACCCATCCGGCAGTCGCCCAACGGATGCTGGCCGGCTGCCTCCACCTGCAACGTCAATCCCGGGCGACCACTTACTTTATGACCGGCAACCTCAAGGTAGCCGCCGACGGCGCTGAAGCCCTGGTTGATGAGGCCAAACGCGCCGGTGCCGTCTTTCTGAAATTCACCCGTGATTATCCGACCGTTCAAACACTGGCGGAGGGCGGTTTTGCAATTGACTATCTGGATGAACTGACCCGCACGCCCTTTAAACTCAGGGCCGACTGGATGGTTGTGGATGAAGCCATCGGGCCGGGCCGACACCTGGATGCACTGGCGCATAGGCTTTCGATCAGCCAGGATGACCTTGGATTTGCCCAGAGCGACAATGTCCATCGCCTGAGCAACGCCACCAATCGTCGCGGCATTTTCGTGGCCGGTGGTTCCCGTGGGATTCTCTCCGAAGGCGAGCAGTTGGCCGACGCGGATCAGGTCACCATGAACGTGCTGGCCTTCCTGCAGGATCTGGACCACGAACCCCTGCCAGGAGTTGAGATCGTTCGCGGACGGTGCGTCCGGTGCCTGACCTGTCACCGGCTGTGCCCCCACAAGGCCATTGACATCGGGCTGCGCATGTCAGTGGTAACCGAGGCCTGCCAGAGTTGCGGCATCTGCGTCGCAGGCTGCCCGGCCAGGGCCATCGAGATGGATGGGGTAGGAATCAGCGCAGACGTCTATCGGCGGCTACGAAAACCAGTGGTGGAGGAAGATGCTCCGGCAGGCCCACCGCAGGTGATGGTGTTCGGCTGCACGCACTCAGCCGGCCAGGCCCTTGCGTTGTCCCGCCAGGCGGGCCATGTCCTGCCCCGGGGCGTTCAGTTTGTAGAGGTGCCCTGCGGCGGCACCATTTCCAGTCGCCACCTGCTGGCGGCCTTTGACGCCGGTGCAGATGGCGTGATGCTGTTTACCTGCCATACCGATAACTGCCGGTCGGAAATCGGCAATCAGGTGGCCCGCAAGAGAGCCGTTTCGGTCCGGAATTTATTGAAGGAGGCCGGTGTGGACG
>JAGTUY010000224.1 GCA_018224455.1 Desulfosarcina sp. | reverse complement strand
TGCACCCGGATCTGTCCGTCGCCGTTAAACGGTCCAGACAGCTGGGCTATGCATCGGTGACCATCGACACCAACGGCTACCTTTTTCACGACATCCTGAACCGGGTGACGCCCAAGGAGGTGGATTACTTCAGCTTCAGCCTGGACGGACCCAGCCCGACGGTCAACGACCCCCTGCGCGGCGACGGCAGTTTCGAGCAGTGCACCCAAGGCGTGGTGGCAGCCAAACAACATGGTTTTTCCGTCAGCCTGATCTATACGGTGAGCCGGGCCAACATCGATCATCTGCAGCGCATGCCGCACCTGCTGGAAAAACTGGGCGTGGACCGCTTTTTCATCCAGGTCATCGGCGTTCGGGGGCAGTGGACCCAAGATGCCCAGCGCGTTAAGCGCCTTGCACAGGTGGATCGGGACACCTGGCTGAAAGTGATCCCGCCGGTGGCCGAAGCCGTCGCTCGACGGGGCATTGCGGTTTCTTTTCCCAAGGTGTTTCTGGACCCAGACGAGCCCTTCGAATGTGCCGGGTTGGTGGCGGACAACTACTTCATCTTCCCCAACGGCCGGGTCTATCGGTGCCCCCTGTGCGAGGATTACGCCCTGCACAGCCTTGAAATTCGTAATGACCGACTGGTGGAGACCCCCAAGGTCAACGAGTCGGATCTGTTTCCCCTGTTGATTCCCGAAGGATGTGTCATGAACCGCATCATCCAGCCGCGCAACCTTCCCCCTGCCGCGGACGGCAAGCTGCCTTACAAGATCGCCTGCTGTATGCTCAAAGAAGAAATCACACCCTGATTATTGGCGGTTCCGTAAAACGCCCGATATCTGCGTTACGCTTCATCCCTCGTCACTGCGGAGTACCGCCTGTACGCCTCGTTCCTCGGGACTCGCAAGCCTTGATCTCGAACGTTTTACGAAATCGCCTGAATGTAGGATGCCTCCATCCGTTTTCGATCGTTTTTGATCTGTTCGAGGATGCGTGACAGGTTGTGCTTTTCGGCGGGCTGGTGGTCAAGGAGGCGGGTCTGTGCCGGGCACAGGTACCAGGTGCAGACAAAGGGGCGCTGGATCCGGTCCAACCGGCAGCCTTCGGAGCTTTCATAGCGGCAGTGGTTTCCCTGCCGGTCGAGCAACTGCTGGTCGGGCACCGGGATGCCGGCGAGGTGGAGGAAGAGGAGGTCTTTGAAATCGGCCCACACCCATGCCCGCCGGCAGCAGACGTCCGTGCAGTCGGGACAGGTCTTCCGGCACATGTGGTCCATCAGGGGAAAAATCGATTCAAGGCGGCGGCGCATCCGCTGGGCCTGTTGATGGGATTCAACGAGCAGCGGCTGGTTTTGGCATATGGTGTAGGCCAGAGAGGTGTTGGCCTCCTGCCACAGGGGGCGCGTGTTCCATGGCGCCGATGAAAGGTGGGAATCCATGTCCGATTCATAGCCTGTTTACAGCGGTTTTTCAAATTTCCAGCCTTTTTTGTTGCCTTGACGGATGCACGCGGATATGAGAAGGCCAAAATTATAACCAGGAGCATTAACACCATGAGACTCGGCATCATCGGCTTACCCCAGTCGGGCAAAACCACTGTTTTCGACGTGTTGACCGGCAGCGTCGCCGCTGACGGCAACCGCCAGGAAAGCCGTATCGGCACGATCACTGTTCCGGACAAGCGGGTAGAGATTTTAAGCGAGATGTACAATCCACGCAAAACCATCTTCACCCAGGTGGCGTATTTCCTGCCTGGCAAGGGAGATCACGGTGGGGCCGCCAAGAAGGACCAGAGCATCTGGACCCAGGTGCGCGACTGCGACGCCCTGATTCATGCGGTGCGCAACTTCAGGGGTTACGGTTTCGATGCCCCCACTCCCAAGAAGGATGTGGCGACCATCGATCAGGAACTGATCATTTCCGATCTGGTGGTGGTAGAAAAACGGCTGGAACGCCTGGCTCTGGATGAGCGCCGCGGTAAAAAACCCGATCCCGAAGAGATCGCCCTGCTGGCGCGCTGCAAGGAACATCTGGAAAACGAGACGCCCCTGCGCCGCTTTCCCGACATTGCTTCGGCCAAGCTGCTGCGCGGGTTTGCGTTTCTTTCGGCCAAACCCATGCTGATCCTTTTGAATAACGACGACGAGGACGATACCCTGCCTGATGCCGCGACATTGCCCGAAGGCGAGGCGTGCATGCTGATCCGCGCCAAGCTGGAGCAGGAACTGGCTCAGATGTCCGACGATGAGGCACGGGAGTTCTTGGCCGAGTTCAACATCACCGCGTCGGCCACGGACCGGGTCATCGTGCGCTCCTACGACCTGATGGGGCTGATCTCTTTTTTCACCGTGGGTGAGGACGAAGTTCGGGCCTGGACCATCGGACGGGACACTGAGGCTGTGGATGCGGCCGAAGTGATCCACTCGGACATCAAAAAGGGATTCATCCGCGCCGAGGTGCTGGCCTACGACGACCTCATGGAGGCCGGGACCTATGCCGAGGCCCGCAAAAAAGGGACCGTCCGGCTGGAGGGCAAGACCTATAAGGTCTGTGACGGGGATATCATCAACTTCCGCTTCAACGTTTGATATCAGAACCAGGAGCGATGGCTCCAGATGTCCGCTTCGAGGCTTTTCTTGTCTTCCTGGAGTTTCAGGTACATGGAGGCGTTCTGGATGGCCAGGCCCCCATGGTGGGCCAGCGCCTCCACCATCACCATCATATCCGCCGGGAATTCCCGCTGAACATCGCTGTATAGACGCATGACGCCGATGACTTTGTCACGGGCCAGAATGGGGGTCACGATCATGGAGACGATGCCTTCGCTTTTCATGGCATCTTTAAAGCGGATGCGCTTGTCCGTGGTGGCGTCGCTGATGACCATGGTCTCCCCTTTCAGGGCGCGTGCCGCGGTTTCCGTGGTAGTGATGGCGCCTTTTTCGAGAAATTCCTTGCTGAGGCCATGGCTGGCCATCAGTTTCAGCGAACCGGTGTCCTCGTCCAACAGGCGGATGAGGGCTCCCTTCATTCCCAGGGTGTCGCAGATGTTCTCCGTCAGGTTGCTGAGCACCTTCTGGATGTCCAAAGAGGAGTTGATGTTGGAGGCCAACTCCAAAAACAGCATGGTGTTTTTTTGCATGCGCCGGAGCAGGCGGTTGTGTTCGATGGCGATCCCCCCCTGTTCGGCCAATGCGCGTAAAAATTCAATCTCATCGGGTTTGAACTCGCGCCGGGAGCCGGTATACAGTGACAGCACCCCGATGGTGCGGTCATTCACCGTGATGGGAACCGTCAGTAGCGAGGCAATCCCCTCGGCCTTCTTGGCCGCGTGGTTTTCCAGACGAGGATCGCTGGTGGCATCTAGAAACGCCAGGTAGCCTTCTTTCTCTAAAGCGGCAACAATTTTGCGGGCCTTCAACGGGCTGGCGTGCAGGTAGTTGTCCGACAATCCGGTCTGGGCCGTCGGGACGAAAATTCCCTGACGTTCATCAGCCAGGAACAGGCAGGCGGCTTTGCCCGCCAGGGAGTCCACCGCGCTCTTTACAATCAGGCTCAGCAACTCGTTTTTCGTTGCGGTGGTGCCAAAGGCTTTACTGATCTTGCAAAAGGTCTTGAAATAGTCCGTATCCCTGGTCATCGGGTTCCTCCTACTGGTGTGGTTTGTTCGCATTACCCATGGGTCGCTTTAGATGCATTCCTGGATCGGGATGATTTTGGTTTGGCCACCGGCTGGGTGTTTTTTTTATTGGGATTGGCCTTGTGCACGGTTTTTTTCAACCCGGCAGAAGACCGGGTCGCCGCCGTTTTTTTGGGCGGTGACTGCTTTTTTGGGGGAATTTGATCCCGTTCCTTGAGCCAACCGGCGATTTTGGGTGCAAAGGCCTCCTGAAACTTCGAGCTGACATAGATGCCGATGTGTCCGGTGTCCAGGCAGATGT